>JAJRTP010000405.1 GCA_024278255.1 Chloroflexota bacterium
AGGAAGAAAAGGCCAAACCGGTCAATCTCTCTGTAGAAGCGATGTCCCTGGGCACCCGCGCGGTCAAAGCTTTGCAAGGTGCAGAAGTGGCGACTGTGGGTGAGGTGCTGGCGCTGCTGGAACAAGGTGAAGATGCTTTGCTGGCGCTGCCGGGTATCGGCCAAAAGGCGCTCATTGACATCAAGCGTTTCCTGCGGGCTGAAGGGATTATCGAGTAACGTATTGCGTATTGCGTGTTGCGTAAAATAGGGGCAGATGCGGTGACGTGTCTGCCTTTTTTCACGTCAGGGCGACTGTAGCCCGATTTTGTGAATCGGGGGCGATTTACAAAATCGCCCTACATTTTGGAGGACGAATGAAACATACACACGGCCGTATCGAGGTCATTTGTGGCAGTATGTTCAGCGGTAAGACAGAAGAGTTGATTCGGCGGCTGCGGCGGGCGCAGATTGCCCGGCAGCCGGTGCAGGTGTTCAAACCGGCCATTGATGACCGGTATCACGTGGAGCGGGTCACATCCCATAACGGCATTGATTTTGAAGCAAAGCCAGTCGCTTTAGCTCAGGAGATATTGGCGCGCATTGAGCCGGAGACAACGGTGGTGGCGATTGATGAAGTGCAATTTTTTGATCCGGCCATTGTGGACGTGTGCGAGACACTGGTCAATGAGGGCAAACGGGTCATCTGCGCCGGGCTGGACATGGATTTTCGCGGCGTCCCTTTTGGCCCCATGCCGGACATTTTGGCCCGGGCGGAAATGGTGGACAAGCTGCACGCGATTTGTGTGGTATGCGCCGAAGAAGCCAGCCGCACACAGCGTTTGATTGACGGCCGTCCCGCCGCTTTCGATGATCCGGTTGTCCTGGTAGGGGCCAATGAAGTGTATGAAGCCCGCTGCCGCCGGTGTCATGAAGTGTTGCCAGCGCGGGGGCAGTGAATAGTGTTCAGTGTGCAGTGTTCAGTTTTCAGTAACTGAACACTGTATACTGAAAACTGAAAACTAATTCCCTGGCGCGTACTCCCGCTCCAGATGCGCCCGGATGTCGGCCTCGTCCAGCCAGACAGGTTTGAGGCGGCGTTGGGCGAAGAGCGGGGCCTGGTCGGCGTAGTGGGGGGAGTCGGGGCGGGTAGTGGCGCTGCCGTATTGGTGGATGCTTTGGGAGGTGAGACGGCCGTCGGCATCCCACATCACCAGCATCACGTAAGAATCCCCGGCAATGCCCTGGAAACGGCCGTCCTCTTGCAACTCCCCGTAAATGGCGTGATTCACGTCCGGGCCGCCGCCCAACCCCACGTCCTCGTCCCCCCGGATGAGCCGGTTTACTTCCTGCCAGGGTACGTCTACCCGGCCAAAATTCTTCACGAGAACGTCCACAGCTTGAAGCAAACTGTCCTGCGCCGTAGCCAGAGGAATGTCGCTATTGACCAGCCTCCACGGTTCCATCTCCACCTGATCAGATTCGTAGAGAAAATTGAGCGAGAGGATAGCTACGGCCGTCGCCCGACTGTCCGGCGTCGCTTGCAAATCCCATTCCCCCAGCAACCGTGCTGCCTGCTGCACATTTTCATCTCCCGGCAGTGGGTTCTGCGCCAGCATCTCCGCCAACTGCGCCATGTCCGAGGCCGGGTCATACGCCATGTCATATTTGATGGCGTAAAACTCCTCCCAGGTGATGGACTCGTCCGCGCCAAATAAGGCCAGGGCGCGTAAGGCCCGGTTGGTCATAGCCGTTTCAATGCCAAAGGCCGGATCGTAATCCGCTTCCTGCGGGTTTTCCGGGCCGAGCGTGGTTTGGTAGGGTGTGCTGTTCGCGTTTTGGATGAAGCCGGCAGTGGGATTGAGTACCTGGGGCAGATCGTCGTAAGGCAGGTATTCCGTCCACAACGTTTTGCTGGTGTTTCCCGGCAGGACGCCCTGCCAATCGTATCCCTCCGCCCGCAGAGGCAGGCGGGCATTGTACACATAGTAAATGTTGCCCTGATTGTCGGCGTAACCGGCGTTAAACATGGGCAGCGGCCCGTCCCGCATGGCGGATTGCCACTCGGCCAGATTGGTCGCCTTGTTCAGCCGCAAAAACTGCTCCGCATACCCCACCTCGCCCATCCCGGCGTAACGGATGGCAAATGTGCCCCACTCCTGCTGCACCGTCGGGCCGTAGACTGACCACCAGACGGTTTGCTTGACGGGGATGACGAGACGGCCGATGATCTTGACGCGCAAGGTAATTTCCCGCGTTTCCAGTTCCCGCCATGCGCCGTCAAATTTGTACTGGTTGGGGTTATCCGGGTTGATTTCCAGTTCGTAAATGTCCACCAGATCGGGGTGATTGACGGTGAAAGACCAGCCTAACTGCCGGTTATGCCCCAGGACAATGGCTGGCGCGCCGGGCAGCAGGCCGCCAACCGCATCCCAGCCTTCTTCGCTGCGCACGTGGGCTTCGTACCAGGCGGCAGCCCCTTCCCACGGCTGGTGCGAGTTGACGGCCAGGAAGGTTTCACCGTTGGCGGAGCGGGCGGGGCTGACGGCGAAGACGTTGGAGCCGTAGGGAGCGGAGATTGGAGATTGGAG
>JAJRTP010000406.1 GCA_024278255.1 Chloroflexota bacterium
GAAAAAGAAAAAGCGTTGGCCCTGGCCCAACACGGCCTGGAGATGCCCCGCGATGAAGGCAAAACAGATCTGGCCCAATGGCTGCGGCAGCAAGCGGAAGAAGCCGGCCGCCCCGCGCTGGCGCTGAAAGCGGCGCAGGCGGCCTTCACGTCCGGCCACGGGTTGGCCGATTATCAGGAGGTGGAACGGCTGGCCGGCGATCAGTGGCCGCAAATCCGGCCCAAACTGCTGAAAAGTCTGCAATCAGCCTGGGTGACGCCCCAGGTCAACGTCTATTTGTATGAAAATATGCTGGAAGAGGCGATGCAGGCTGTGGACAAATCCCCCTACGGTGGCGAGATGGAACGGGTAGCGGAAGCGGTCAGGGATAAATATCCCGACTGGGTTATCCAGAAATACAAGGAAAAGGGGGAAGCGATAATGGATGCAGGCAAGGCGAAGTATTACGATACGGCCGTATCCTGGCTGGCCAGAGCGCGGGATGTGTATGTGGAACACGGCCGTGACGCCGAATGGCAAGCCTACCTGCACGCCATTCTGGAAAAACACCAGCGCAAATACAAATTGGTTCCCCTGCTGCGCCAGATACGGTAAAGCGTTGCAGCGTGGCAAAGAGGCAGAGCGGCAAAGTGAGACGCCCTGCCGCTCTGCCGCCCCACGCGAAAATATGCTATACTGAAACCAGCAACCAGCCACTATAAATAAGGAAACGCCTATGGCCGCATTAACCTTACCTGAAACAGAAACCAAAACCAGAATCTATGAATGGCCCCGGCAGGGTGAATGGACGTATGAAGATTATTGCCGCCTGCCAGATGACGGCTTCCGTTACGAAATCATAGGAGGAAATTTACACATGAGTCCGGCCCCCAGCACAAAGCATCAACTGGCAAGCGTCGAATTAACTTATGCGCTCGTCTCTTTTGTGAAAAAACATCAGTTGGGGCGCGTGTATGAAGCACCGGTTGACGTCATTCTGCCTGATTTAGCCAACCCTGTGCAGCCAGACATCCTGTTCATTGCCAAAAACCGGCTGGAGATCGTGCAGGAACAATTTATTGACGGCGCGCCGGATTTGATTGTGGAAGTGTTGTCGCCGGGAAACGCGCGGCATGACCGGCACACCAAATTTCAGTTGTACGCGGCCGCGGAGGTAAAAGAGTATTGGATTGCCGACCCGGACGCCTGCACAGTAGACGTGTACGTGCCGCGAGGCAACGCCTACGTGCCGCTGGGCCATTTTGCCCTGGACGGCGTCATCCAGTCGGAATTGTTCCCCGAATTGCGCATCCCCGTAAAGGATATTTTTTCGTTTGAGATTTGATACGTATTGCGTATTGCGTAAACTTTCTTACGCAATACGCAATACGCAATACGCAATACGCCCCATGTCCCCCATCTACACCATCGGCTACGGCGCGCGGGAGATTGACGCCTTTATTGCCGTACTCAAATCCCATAACATTTCCTGGTTGATTGATGTACGCTCACGGCCGTATTCCCGTTACAAACCGGACTTTTCCCGCCATGCGCTGGCCGAATATCTCCAGGCGCAAGGCATCCGGTACGTGTTTATGGGGGATACGCTGGGCGGGCAGCCGGAATCGCTGGATTGTTACACGGACGGCAAGGTGGACTACGAAAAAGTGCGGCGGCAGCCATTTTATAAGGAAGGCATCGGCCGTTTGCAAAAAGCGCACAGCCAAAATCTACCTGTCGTCCTGATGTGCAGCGAAGGTAAACCAGAAATGTGCCATCGCAGCAAATTGATTGGTGAGACGTTGGTCGAAATGGGCCTTGACGTGCGACACATTGACGAGAAAGATCGGTTAATTACTCAGGAAGACGTGATTTTACGCCTGCACAAAGGCCAGCCCAGCCTGTTTGACGATTTTTTCAGTTACACTTCGCGCAAGCGTTATGTCAAGGATGATGACGATTAGATTGGTTCAATCTTGAAGATTGAACCAATCTTGGCAGAGCAGCCGGGGGATTGAAGTATGATTAAAATTGTGACGATTGGCGTTTATGGTGCCACAGAGGAGCAATTTTTTCAAGCGCTGCAAGAAGCACAAGTAGATACATTTTGCGATATTCGCCAGCGGCGCGGCGTGCGCGGGGCCAAGTATGCCTTTGTCAACAGTAAGCGATTGCAGGCACGGCTGGCGGAGATGGGCATCCGTTACCTGCACCGGAAAGATTTGGCTCCGACAACGGCCGTGCGCCAACGCCAAAAAGAGGCAGACAAAGCCAGCAACACAGCCAAACGGCAGCGCGTAACTCTGGGGCCAGCTTTTATTGACGCCTATGAAGAAGAAATACTGGCCGATTTTACCTCGCAATCCCTTTTGGCTGATTTAGAACCGGACGCTCAGGTAGTGGCCCTTTTTTGTGTGGAACGGGAACCGGCCGCCTGTCATCGCTCGCTGGCAGCCGCCAAATTACAGCAGGAGTCAGGCGTGGAAGTGGAGCATATTACACCATGAAAGTTGTCATCGTCGCCAAAACACGTATGGGCAGCGGGGCTTGCATCGGGGCGGTGACGTTTGACGGCCGTTCCCTGCGCCTCATCCCCCCCGATCAGAAAACCAACGACCATTTCAACCTGGAATACAACGTCGGCGACGTCTGGGAAATTGAAGCCGGCCCCGACCCCAACATCATCCCGCCTCACACGGAAAACGTCATCGTGCGCGACAAACGAAAGCTGCCCCCTGTAGACAACATCAGCGCCTTCATCGCACATCAGATGCCGCCCAAAGCAGGCGGGCTGGACGTGTTGTACGAGGGAATGCTGCGCGAAGCAACCTCAGCCGGGGCCATGTTCATCGCCGAGCGTACCGGCGTGCCGCCGTACAGCACAATGTTTTGGCGGCCGGATAAACCTCTCGCCCGCGACGACGACGCCAAACGAATCCGTTACCGCTACCCCACGCCGGACGGCGGCCGTACCCTGACCTTCGTTGGCTTTCAGGAACCGCTGGATGAAATTCCGGCCGGCGCCCTGCTGCGCGTTTCCCTGGCTCATTGGTGGCGGCCGTCAGATATGCCGGAGGGAGAACTGCGCTGCTACGTCCAGCTTTCCGGCTGGTATTTACCGGAAGAAGCAGAAATCGAGGACTTCATCGAGGATGCGCAGTCGAACAATTGGCAGATGGGCGGTTGGGACATGGAGACAAACCATTCAATCCCTAATCACAAGCCTCCAATCTCCGCCCCTCAACCAACCATGCCGCTCGATCTGCCTACGGCCCAATCGCTGCTGAAAAAGGTATTTGGCTATGATGAATTTCGTTCGTTACAAGCGGACATCATCCAAAATGTACTGGACAAGCGGGATTCGCTGGCGGTGATGCCCACAGGCAGCGGCAAATCGTTGTGCTACCAATTACCGGCGTTGATGTTTCCCGGCTTGACGGTGGTGGTGTCGCCGCTGATTTCTTTGATGGAGGATCAGGTGGCACAGCTAAGAGAGGCGGGGGTTACGGCCGTTTACCTCAACAGCACCCTCACCTATCAGGAATATCTCTATACAACCA
>JAJRTP010000029.1 GCA_024278255.1 Chloroflexota bacterium
AATGGCATACAGCAGATAGCTCAACACCTGCGTAGAGGTTCCCGGGCCGCCATTGGTTAAACTGAATATCATGCCCACGCCATTCATGCCGCTTAAAGTCAAACTAAAAATGGCGACAACCAAGGTGGGCAGAATAATGGGCAGGATGATGTGACGGATCATCTGCCGGTTGTTGGCCCCGTCGATCCGGCTGCTTTCAATGACCTGATAAGGCACTGTTTGGATGGCGGCCAAAAGCAGCAAAGTAACAAAGGGCAAAGCGCGCCAGGCAGAGGCCAGAATCAGGAAGACCATCGAAGGCGATGGCGGGAAAGCAAAATCTCCAAACCAGGGGCGCGGGCGAACGGCCGTTAACACAGACAACCCGTTCGGCGGAAACAGAGCCGGATTTTGCAAAATGCCGGAAAGCACCCCATAGTCCGGCACAACCAGCAGCCGGAACACCAGCCCGGCAATAATTTGGGCAATCACCCAGGGGATGAAAAGCAGCGTCACGTACACGCCGGTAAAACGAATTTTACGGCTTAACAAAAAGGCGATGAAAAACGCCGCCACCATCGTTAAAACCACGTAGCCTACCAGAAAAATAATGGTGTGGCCGACGCTTTCAGAAAATACGCCCATGTCGAAAAGGCGCTGGAAGTTTTTGATGCCCACGAACGACCAGCCCGTCGGCTCTCTCTCCTGCATACTCAACCAGATTGTGTAGATTGCCGGATAAACCTGCACAATCAGCAGCACAATAATCGTCGGCAGAATCAACCAAAACGGCAGAGAAGTCCGCATCGGGTTGCTGCTTTTTCGTCGGGAGAAAAATTTTAACATAATGGGCTAATGATGAACGTGAATTGTGAACGGCGTTGTTGCAGACGCCCATTCACAATTCACAATTCACCATTCATAATTCATAATTCTTTAGTTGCCCGCGTTGTATTCGTCCTGTGTTTCCTGCAGCACAGTGGCGATGTCGGCGGTGGGGTCTTCTTTGATCAGCTTGTAGATGGCTGCCATCACCAGGGGTTGTGCTTCTTCCGGCCGTTCCAGTGTGCCGTTCCAGGGGCGGCAGGAACTAGCGGCAACAGCTGCCGCCGCCTGCTGGAAGAATTCGGCGGAAAATTGTTCGTGGGCTTGCGTTTCGCCGCGGACAGGGAACCCGCCGCCAGGCCCAATGACCCAGTCTGCGTTTTGTTCGGGGGACATGATCCAGTTGATGTAATCATGCGCCGCATCCACATTCTTTGCGCCCACCGGAATGGCAAACCCGGCCACTTTGATATCGCAGCCCGGCTTAACACCTTCAACTGAGAAGTAGGGTGCCAGGTAAATATCACCGGCGGCAATGGCGTCAAGCATATCTTCCTCATTGCCTTTCCCATATTCTGTGCCGCTGGGGGCAGTCAGAGGGTTCATGTAACGATAGCCATTTAAGCCTGAGGGGAAGCCGCCGGCCGAACTATCTTTGAACGCTTCCTCTTCCTGGTATCCACCAGCGAAAACGATTTCTGGCACGTAGCCGCCCCCGACCAGTTCGCGCAAAAATTCAATAGCGGCAATGTTTTCGGGCGTGTTCAGCAGCATGTTGCCGTTGCCATCATCCAGACCGCCGCCAAAGGAGGCCAATGTGGTGTTAACGGCGCGGGTGAGACCGCTGCCGCCTTTGTCAGTGGAGCCGAAGAAGGTCATTGCATACAGTCCTTCTCCCTTCAGCCGCTCAGCTTCGGTCATGAATTCCTCGGGGGTGGTGGGATAGCCATTGGGGAACCGGTCTTTCCAGACGTAGACGACTTGCGGCCGTTCGGAAATGGGGATGCAGTACAAGCCGCCATCCGGTCCAGTGCAGGCTGCCACAGCACTGGCGTCTAAATCGCTGTACCAATCCTGTGTCTGTGCCCAATCGGACAAATCCTGCAAAGTCCCGTTTCGGTAGAAGGTATTGATCTGGTCGCTGTTCATTTCGTAGAGGTCGGGTACAGTGCCGCCAGATTGAACGGCCGTTACCAGTTCCGCCGCCATTCTATCCCACGCTTTGGGCTGATTGACCCAGTTCCATTTTCCGGCAAATTCTTCGTTGAATTGGGGGATGGTGTTACGCAGATATGCATTGCCGACGCGCTCGTCGCTGGCCGGGTCTTCGTTTTTCTCATCGTACTGGTACCAGGTGACAAAATCCTGCGCTTCAGCGGGAGCGGACTCTTCGACAGGAGCGGCTTCTTCGGCGGGCGCAGCTTCTTCGGCCAAGGCTACTTCTTCAGCCGGCGCTGTTGTATCACCGCCGCCACAGGCCGCCAAAGCAAACATCATGAGCAGACCAAATAAAAACGCTAAACTTATCTTGCTGTTAAATTTTTTCACTGTTCTTCTCCTTACGAGGGCTTAAGGATCCGGGTTTGAAGTTTTATGCTATGCCCCGATCCTACTTATTATTTAAATGTTATGCAGTTAGGTCATCTGTCACATCATCTTTATTTTATCTCATCACCTCCTGTTATCATCATTATCATAAGCCTCAATAAAAAACAATAACCAGTTAGCGCCTCAGGCTGCTAACTGGCTATTGAATATCAATTTGATTATTTACCAGGCAAAAGATAATTGGTGTACCCGCCCGAAGAGTAATACATGAATTGGGCGGCAGGCGTTTGTAGGTTCTGAGTGTGTTTGACTTAAGCATTATCTCGCTTCCTTGTCATATAAGGATAGATAGGTGAGCCAGTCAGATAGCAGAAAGTTAGCATATACTCAAATATCCGTCAAGTAATACTGAATATAATTAACTTTTGCCTGACAGGTTGGCCGTTTTAACTTAAATTGGGGCATTCATTTGGCACTCCCAGCCCGATTCATCGGGCGCTGTTTTGTAGGGCGATCTAAAATGCAGGCGGCGTAATCACCGACAACCAAACCGCATCTTCATCTTCCGAAGCGCAAACTAGCTGCACCAACTCCTCCCCTTCAAAATAAATCGTATCGCCGGCATGAAGCGTATGATCGCCCAATTTCAGACCCACCAGCAGCGAACCGGAGATGACATAGATAAATTCCTCAGTAGGCATACGCAGGCGGCGGGCAATATTGCCGGTGCCGGGGGACAAACGGCCGTACATCGCCTCCATCGAGCGGCTTAAATCGCGGGTAAGCAATTCATAACTGACGCCCGAATCGGGGAAAGTCAGCTTGGGCCGCGCATCTGCCCGGACCACCGGATCATATCCCTCCGGCCGGCGGCCTGAATTGGCTGCGGAAAGTGTTTCCGGCACAGGCCCACATGGCTCTTCCGACAGGAAAGTCAGAAAGGAAACGTCCAGTTGTTCGGCAATTGTGCGCAAGGATTCCAAAGACACTTTGGTCTTGCCCCGTTCCAACTGGCTGATAAAAGAAGCGGATAAATCTGTGCGCCGGGCTAATTCCCGCGCGGTTATATCCATTTCCAGGCGGCGTTTTTTTATGCGTTGGCCAATTTCTTCGTAAGTCATAGGCTCTCCGAACACGTGACAGTCACCTCGAACACGGCTGCCAAGCGGTGTCAAGCCATACTATACAATGTTTGATTTTAGTTGACAAATGAGCAGCATCTCTTAAAATTACAGGGCATACTGCCGCTCGTATATTAAGTATTTGTACACACTGCTGAAGGATACTTCTCCAAATGAATCAAATTGATGACCTGCGCAAAACTGGAGCCGCGATACGTTCACCGTACCGGGAGCGCAGGGCCACGAGATGGCCCTGTAGGACGATTTTGCAAATCGTCCAGAGGGCGATTTACAAAATCGCCCTACAAAGTGTCAAACTAATTTTCCAAAAACCAGCTTTTCCTCCGTGCCTCTGTGTCTCTGTGGTTCAATCCATAAGGAGTAGTTTATGACAGTTCGATTTGCCCTTTACATGCAAGATAAACACAGTATGCCCTATGAATTGGAGATGGCCCAGTATGCGGAAGAGCGCGGCTTCAGCGAAATCTGGCAGGCGGATACGCGCCTGGCCCGCGACTGCGTGGTGATGATGAGCGCCTTCCTGGCCCGCACCCAAAAGCTGCGCATCGGCTCCGGCGTCCTGCCCATCTGGACGCGCAACCCGGCGGTGATTGCGGCGACGTGGAGCAGTATGTGGGAGTTGGGAGGTAAGGTGGCGGGACACGGCCGTGTCATGCTCGGTCTGGGCGCGTGGTGGGAACCGATTTCTGCCCGCGTCGGCGTAAACCGGCGCAAACCGCTCCAAGCCATGCGCGAATACGTCGAATCCATCCGGCAGCTATTTACCATGGAAGAAGTCACCTACCAGGGCGAATTTGTCCATCTCGACCGGGTGCGGCTGGACGTAGCTTTTGGCGACACCTCCCCGCGCGACATTCCCATCTACATCGGCGCCACCGGCCCCAAAATGCTGGAATTGACCGGCGAAATTTGTGATGGCGTGGTGCTAAACTACGTCGTCTCCGTGGATTACATCCGCAATGCCGTTAAGCTGGTGGAAAAAGGAGCTATGAAAGCAGGCAAAACGTTGGCCGACGTAGACCGCCCCGAACTGCTCGTCTGCTGCCTGTCGGATGAAGACCCGGCGGCGGCAATGGCTGAAGGCAAGAAACTGGTGGCTTACTATCTGGCAACGGAACCGCACATCATGAAAGCCAGCGGCGTCAGCGATGATCTGCTGGAAAAGGTACAGGCCATCATGAGTTGGCCGGCCACCGAAGAAGATTACATCCGCGCCAGCGCCGTTATTCCCGACGAGGTGGTGCGTAACGTGATGGCCGTAGGCACGACGCAGGAATGTCAGGATAAAGTGACCGAATACATTGACGCCGGCGTCACCTGCCCTATCCTCTACCCGATGATGGATAACATTAAGCCGGTGGTGGATGCCTTTGCGGATTGGGGTTGATTTTTACCACAGAGGCACGGAGACACAGAGGTTTTATATCTTTTCTCTGCGCCTCCGTGCCTCTGTGGTTTCATTATTATGACTACCGGAACATTACGCCTTATCAAAGCAACCCCTAACCCACACGGCGCGGCTGACAGCCAGCTATTTTTGTTTGTGGGCAATGCCACCCTGACGCCCATCCGGGAAATTATCCCTGACGAGGGCATTGTACTGCCGCCGCCATGTAGTCAATTGTCTTCCCGTTCCTGCCGCCTGAAAATTTTGCATATCAATGATTTGCATGGTCATATTTCCCGATTTACGTCGCAGAGTGACCAGCCGGTTTTGTCCCGTATTGTTAGCCGTTTGCGCGAGGTGCGCCGCCAGTACCGAGATGATCCGAACACGGCCGTTCTGGCCATGTCGGCCGGGGATGATTTGGTCGGGGCTATTTTTGACGAGTTGATGGGGGACGATCCTGGCTCCTTTGCTCTGCACGCCGGCTACCGCCTTTACTCAGCAGCGGGAATGGACGTCAGCGTTTTAGGTAACCACGACCTGGACTTGGGAACCGACGTTCTGGCGGAGGCGATTCGTAAAGATGCCCAATTTCCGGTACTGTCGGCCAATCTGGTTAGCTGCCAACTGCTGGAAGGGCTGTATTTTCCGGCGGCCCTGTGGGTAACAAAGGGCATCCGGGTGGGCATAATCGGCCTGACGACATCGGGACAGGTACACCATCTGGATCACTCAAATTTGCAAATTGTCAATCCGGTGCGAGTGATTCACAATATGCTGCCGGCAATACGGCCGTTGTGCGACGTCCTCATCATTCTCAGCCATCTGGGGTACAGTCTGGCCGGCGGTTCCGCTGCTTCTGTAAGCGATGCGGGCGACGTGGAATTGGCGCGCAGTTTGCCGCCGGGCAGCGTCCATCTCATCGTCGGCGGGCATACCCACCACATCTTGAATGAGCAGGGGCTGACAGCGAATAATATCGTTAACAACATTCCCATCGTGCAGGCAGGCACGCTGGGGCGGTTTGTGGGGGAAGTGGATGTGACAATACGTGAAGGGGCCACGGCCGTTACCAACGTTCGCCTCACCTCTACCAGATACCAACCCGTAGATGCGCAGTTCGAGAAAGACAACGTCCAACCTCTTTTGGAAATTGCCCGCCCGCTTTTTACTCGTAGCTTAGGAAAAATCGACAGCCATCCCGATTTCAGCACAGATGCCGTGCGCAACAGCTTCGCTGCCGGAGAGTCGGCACTGGTAAACTTTATTACCGATGCCCTCGTCGCCTGCTGCCGCGCCAGCGGCTACGAGGTTGATTTGGCCCTGGTAGACGCTTCTGTCGTGCGGTGCGGTCTGCCGGATAAAGGCGAGCTTTCCTTTGGCGACTGGTTTGATTTGATGCCTTTTGCCGATGTGCTGCGTATCACCTGGATCAGCGGCGAGCAGCTTCGCCATCTCATTCAGGATAATGCGTATCGCATTGACTTGCCCAGCGAACCCCACACGGAACGCGGCTTTCTCCATTTCAGCCAGCAGATGCGATATACTGTTCAACTTGCTCCCCATCGTGCAGAAATTCAAGCCACTGACATAACCGTGAATGGCCTTCCCCTGGAGCAGCAGTTGGATCGCTCATTTGCCATTGTCTGTACCAGTTTTGTGCGTGGCTTGTCGGCGGGATGGGAGAAATACGGCCGTCGCACTCTCAACTTACCTCTCATGGACATCAGTCAGGTTTCCCACATGGACACCTCCCTTTTCCTGAGGGATGAATTGGTAACTTACATCACAAATCATGGCGGCATTACGGAAGAAAGCGGGGCAAAGAGAGACGGCCGTTTACAAGTGAAGAAAAAGAGTTGAACGGAGCAATTATGATCATTCTTCCCCAATTTCTTGTCGCCACACCCCACGAGCCGCCTAAACCAGGCTGGGGTGTACGCATCATAGGCAATAATGTTACGGCCGTTGCCCCCAACGCCGATCTGCGCGCGCAGCATCCCAATGAGGAGATCATCGAAGCGCCCAACAGCGTCCTGGCCCCCGGCTTTGTGAATGCCCACGTCCACCTGTACGGCGTGCTGGCCCACGGTATCCCCCTGGCAAACGCCCCCTCCGGCTTCTGGGCCTTCCTCAATGACTTCTGGTGGCCCCTTGTCGAGGACGCGCTGGACAGTGAGATGATTTGCGCCGCCACTGATTGGGTCTGCGCCGAAATGCTGCGCAGCGGCATTACCAGCTTCTACGACTGCCTGGAAGCCCCTCACGCCATCCCCGATGCCCTGCTGGCTCAAAAAGAGGTAGTGGAACGGCGCGGGCTGCGCGGCATCTTATCATTTGAAGCCACCGAGCGGGTCAGCCAGA
>JAJRTP010000407.1 GCA_024278255.1 Chloroflexota bacterium
CACGCACCATGCTGTTGAAGTTCGGGTCATCTACGATGGTGTCATGTTGGGGCAGGGTAAGAATGGGGGTGCCAGTCAAGGCGGCAGCGCTGCGACGCTGTTGCAAAGCGGTAATTTGGGGTAGCAGACCTTCTACTGAGGCGAATACTTCCTGCTGCAAGATGCGGTCTTCTAACGCATTGGCAGCCTGGGTCGTCAGGTTGTCCAGGATTTGCAGTTCATCGTCGTTGAGGTCGGGTTCGTCGGCGCGGGCGCGGATGCCGAAGATACCCAGCATCACATCATTCTGACGGCCGTATAACGGCCGTATCCAGTACCCTTGCCACACAATAAACCCGTCAACTGTGCGCAGCCCATTTTCTTTCTCCCTCTCTTTTCCATTTCCATTTTGTCCATTGATTTGCGCCAGTTCTTCCCAATCAGAGTGATGCAGGATCGTGTCTGAAGCAGTGGCGTCAAGCGAGCCGGAAACGGCTTCCAGTTTAGGGCCATCCGGGGTAATGGCGGCTACAAAAGAGGTGGGTGTCCGTAAAGAATCGCAGGTGGCTGCCAGGACACTTTCCAGATATTGGTGCAAATCCCGCGTGGTGAGCAATCGTTCGCTTAACTGCTGGATGCGGCGTACATCCGGGTCATTATTCAAATGGAAAAAACGTTCTAACGGCCGTTTATACGCATGAATTCCCCATTCCACCAGCATCACAGTGGCTACTACGGCAATGGCTGTTACCGTCTCTTCCGGCAGGCCGATAATGGGACTGCCCCGGCTGGCCAAAATATATACCACCAGCACAATCGAAGCCGTCAGCGGCACACGGGCCATATACTTAAATAGTTTTACCCGCACGACTCGATCCGGAGATGTTGCGCCAAAATAGACCAGATGCGCCGTGAGAATTGCAAACATCAGCCCCACCACCAAGTTTCCCGTAATAATAACCAGCCAGAACCAGATGGGTAAATCTACCTGGAAACTTTTATTCGTCAAAACCAGGTAAGGAAAAACAGCCAGAGGAGCGGCAATAAAAACAAACAGGGTGATGCTCATCCGTTGGCGGGTTGTGCTGGTGATACTGCGTTCCCTGGCCCGCCACACATTGTAAATACTCAGAGCGGTCATCATCCAGAAGTACAAGGCAAACAGCAGGAAGAGCGGCCCGGCTGAGAGATGCGGTACTGTAGATGATAAAATTTGATCCGGCGCTTGCACAATCAAGTCGGTGAACAAAGCCAGCCCCAGGAAGATGAGACCGGCAATATAGCCGATGCGCACGGAATAACGCCGCCGCCGGGAAGGATTTCCTGTAGTGGAAAGCAGGGCATCCGACAAGTGGTATTGGGCAGCCGGCACCATGGCCACGCCAATCCATTCCAGGCGCAGCAAAATTTCAGCCGATATGGGAACCAAAGCGCGGCTGACCAGAAGTTCGGCAAAAAAGGTAATGCTGACGAAGGAGATGAGGGCAATAAAAGCGCGGGTGACCCGGTCCCGGCGGGCGCGGCCTAAGTTGTAAAGGACAACGGCCGTGCCACAAATGACCATAATAGATTGCAGTATATCATTCGTGAGGGCTAAAAAGGCGCTTGGATCACTCATTGAATGCTGCCTCTGGTTCTCTATTCTCCCCAAACATATGCGGGCGTATCCAGATTAAGCCGGCGACGGCGAGGGGGGCAAATCCAGTTTGGGCCGGTTCCACCCTGAAGATTCCGACTCTTCTTCTTCCGGGACAGGTGGCTGAGGGGTTTGAGAGGCATTGGATTCCGAAGACGGTAACGGCCGTCCCTCCACCAGCGCCACAAATTCTTCCGCTTCCAGAGTTTCCACATCCAGCAAGCGAGCCACGACGATGTCCAGCTTATCCCGGTTCTCTATCAGAATTTGCCGGGCCAGATCATACTCTTCATCCACGATGCGGCGCACTTCATCATCAATTTGTTCGGCAACGGCATCTGAATAATCCCGCTGTTCACTGATCTCCCGTCCCAGAAAGACCATTTCTTGCTTTTGGCCATAGACGCGCGGGCCAAGTTCCTTACTCATGCCGTATTCCGTAACCATCGCCCGGGCCGTTTGCGTGACCCGGCGCAAATCGTCACTGGCGCCTACGGTGATCTCGTCAAACACCAGTTCTTCGGCTACACGGCCGCCTAACATACTGGCAATCCGGGCTTCAAGCTGTGATTTGGTGGGCAGGAGTTTGTCATCTTCCATGTACCAGGTAATGCCCAGCCCCATGCCGCGCGGCACAATCGTGACTTTGCGCAGGGGAAGGGCATCTGCCAGAAAATGACTGACCAGAGCGTGACCGGCTTCATGGTAAGCAATCACTTCCTTTTCTTCCGGCGAAATGATGCGGCTGCGCCGTTCCGGCCCTAGTTGTACCCGCTCAATAGCATCGTGAAATTCGGCCGTGCCGATACTCTTTTTGTTGCGGCGAGCGGCTAACAGAGCGGCTTCATTAACGGTGTTTTCGATGTCTGCGCCGACGAAACCGGGTGTGGCTTTGGCTAGTTTAGAAACATCCACGTTGGCCGCAACTGGTTTGCCGCGAATATGCACGTTGAAGATGGCTTCGCGTCCTTTCACGTCGGGACGGTCAATGACCACACGCCGGTCAAAACGGCCGGGGCGTGTCAGGGCCGGGTCCAAAATGTCGGGGCGGTTGGTAGCAGCAATGATGATAATGTGGACGTCAGTGCCGAAGCCGTCCATTTCTACCAGAATCTGGTTGAGGGTTTGTTCCCGCTCATCATGGGAACCGCCTAATCCGGCGCCGCGCTGGCGGCCTACAGCGTCTATTTCGTCAATGAAGATGATGCAGGGGCTGTGCCGTTTGGCTTGCTCAAACAAGTCGCGCACCCGGCTGGCCCCCACGCCGACGAACATCTCTACAAATTCGGAACCGGCGATAGAGAAGAAGGGGACGCCGGCCTCGCCGGAGACGGCTTTGGCCAGTAAAGTTTTGCCGGTACCAGGACTGCCCACCAGTAGAACACCTTTGGGAATACGGGCGCCAAAAGTGACGAATTTTTCCGGTTCTTGCAGAAATTCAACGATTTCTTTTAGTTCTTCTTTCGCCTCGTCACAGCCGGCAACGTCGTCAAAGTTGACGGTAGGCTGGTCGCCGGTGAACATGCGGGCTTTGCTTTTGCCAAAGGACATGGCCTGGTTGTTGCCGCCCTGGCTCTGGCGAAACATGAAGTAGAAAAAGCCGATGATGAGGAGGGCTGGCAGGAGGAGGATGGCGATGCTGAACCAGTTTTCCCATTGGCTGGGGGCTTCATAGGTGATGTTGGGCTGGCTTTCGCTGCTGCCCAGGGTGACGCCGTAGGCGGCTAATTGTTCTTCCAGGGAGCTGTTGTCGCTGATGTGGGAGGTGGCTTCGTCCTGGTTGGTGTAGGTGATGGTGATTTCACGGCCGTCGCTGGCTACCGCGATTTCGGCGACTTCATTATCCTTTATATCCTGGGCCAACTGGCTGATGGAAATTTCTTCAGTCGGGGTAGATGTAGCGTTGTAGCTCCACATAATGGCCATGATGGCCAGGGCAATTAGCAGGTAGATAAACCACTTGGCTGCATTTGATGAATTCATAAATACCTCTATCAGAGCGGCCGGTTTGCGGAAATAATTGCCGCCCCTCTAGCATCCTCATGTAATTTAGTATAGCAGAAATAGGGGTCTATTGCGAGATCGGTGGTTGGTAATCGGTGGTCGGAGTCGGTGAACTGAATACTGCTAACTTGATAACCGATCACTGACTCCAGGCCAGGTAGACGGCAATCCAGAGGGGGATGAGGCCGAGGAGGGCAATAAGCGCGGCGATGCCCAGGCCGATGGTGACCCAATCGGTGCTTTCTGGTGCGTCATCGCTGGCTTTGTAGGTAAGGGTTTGGCTGGCGGGCAACGGCCGTGCCGGGGTGGTAGGTGCGGGCGCGTCGTCATTGGGGGACGGCCGTTGGTAGGTTTGCGTTTGCTGCTCATAAACCGGCACACCGGATTGTGTGGCTTCCGGTAACTGTGTTGTGACGGTGGCAACGGTGGCAATCGGGCCGGTATCTTGCAGGCTGCGATCCCGGTAAGCGGTCAAGATGCGGCTCACCTGGCCGGCCGTACGGTAGCGGCTGCTGGGTTCTTTCGCCAGCAGCTTGTCCACAATATGGTCTAACTGAGCGGGGACGGCCGGATTGTAGGTGCTGGCCAGCGGTGGCGGCGTGTGCAGGTGCTTCAGGGCCATTGCCGTGTGTGATTCAGCAGCAAAGGGCAGACGGCCGGTCAGCATTTCAAACAGCATCACCCCCAGCGCGTACACGTCTGAGGCCGGTGTGGGGGTCAGGCCGGCGGCCTGTTCCGGGGAGAAATATTGCGGCGTGCCCCAAATCTGGCTGATAGTTCCCTGCTGGGTAGCCTGACTCATGGCCCGGGCAATGCCAAAATCGGCTACCTTTACCCGTGAATCCCGCGTGACCAGGATGTTGTGTGGTTTGATGTCGCAGTGAACCAGATTGGCCCGGTGTGCGTAGCCCAACCCGGCGCTGGTCTGAATAATGAGGTCGAGGGCCTGGTTGATGGGCATGGTGACGCCTTTGTCGCCATATTCCCGGACAATTTGCTTGAGCGTCTGGCCTTCAACGTATTCCATCACGATGTAATACCGGTTGCCATCCTGGCCGATGTCGTGGACGGTGACGATGTTGGGGTGCGACAGGTTGGCGGCGGCGTGGGCTTCACGCTGAAAGCGTTCCAGGAAGCCGGGGTCACTGGTCAGGCTTTCGTGCAGCACTTTGATGGCTACAATCCGGCCCAGCGCCCGATCCTGGGATTTGTAGACCTGGGCCATGCCACCGCTGCCGATGCGGGCTAATAATTCGTAACGGCCGTTTAAGACCACATTTTCTTCAACCATGCCCGAATTGTAAGGAGGAAAGCAGTTGGGGGCAAATGGTTGTCACAGGTAGGGGAAAATGTGTAAGATTATGAGGACGGAAAGAGTCAGTAATATGGATGCAAAATTGCAGCGTGGCAGCGTGGCAGCGTAACTTTGCAATCTGGCAACTCTGCCACCAAATAATAAGGAGCGTTATTTATGAATCCTCTGGTTGAACTTCACGCCTACGGGCAGAGTTTTTGGTATGACAATATCCGGCGCAAGTTTTTGCTGGATGGCACAGTACAGCAGTTAATTGAGCATGATGGTTTGCGGGGCATGACCTCAAATCCCTCTATTTTTGAGAAGGCGATTGGTCACAGTGATGATTATGATGAACAGATTCAGGTATTGGTGCAGGATGGGGCTGACGTGACCGCTATTTATGAAGCGGTGGCTATTGCTGATATTCAGACGGCCTGTGATTTGTTTGCCTTTTTGTATGAGGAAAGCGGCGGTGGAGATGGCTATGTCAGCCTGGAAGTTTCGCCGCATTTGGCGCGGGATACAGAAGGAACGATTATAGATGCGCGGCGTTTGTTTACGGCCGTAAATCGCCCAAATCTCATGATCAAAGTACCAGCCACACCGGAAGGTATCCCGGCCATCCGCCAGTTAATCAGCGAGGGTATCAATATCAACGTCACTTTGATGTTCAGCATGGCCCATTACGAGGCGGTGGCCGGCGCGTACATTGCGGGGTTGACGCAGTGGGTAGATGGCGGCGGCGACCCGCAGCAGGTGGCGTCGGTGGCTTCGTTTTTTGTGAGCCGGGTAGATACGGCCGTAGATAAACAGCTAGATGCCCTCAACGATCCTTCTGCACAAGCCCTCGAAGGCAAAGTGGCGGTATCTAATTCCAAAGTGGTTTATCAACGCTTCCAGGAAATCTTCCACGGTGAGGCGTTTGCCGCATTGCAGGCAGCAGGCGCCCGGCGGCAGCGTTTGTTATGGGCCTCCACCAGTACCAAAAATCCGGCCTACCCGGATACATTGTACGTGGATGAGTTGATTGGCCCGGAGACGGTGAATACGATGCCGCCCAATACTATTGAAGCGTTTCGGGATCACGGCCGTGTAGCCCATACACTGGAAGCCAATGTGGCTGAAGCCCAGGCAGTTTTGGCTGAACTGGCCGCTTTAGGTGTTGATCTGAATGAAATTACGGAACAGTTGCAGGTTGCTGGTGTGGCGTCATTCAGCCAATCATTTGATACGTTAATGGATACGATAGCGGCCAAGCGGAATGTCCTGGCAAATGCCTGAAGTCTGCAATACGGCCGTGTGTTCCCCCTGGCAGAATAAGTGACGATATTTTTCACTTTTACAAATGACTACAGCAGATTTGGGAAGAAACAGATTGTTTAGTCGAGTAAATCTGTTCTTTCCTTCATCTGTTGTAGTCGTGAATTGTAAAGCGGATTTTCGGTTTCTGAACCATGCCGAACAAACGAGCTGAATCAGTCGAGCAGATGTAGGCAGATTCGCTGATTTCTTAATTCGTTGTACTCTTCAGGCGAATATGCACGCCCCCTTCATATTGACAGATTTTTAAAAAATCGCACCCCATCCCTCGCATGGGTAAAATAACCCATTGATATGATATATATTACCCAACGCATGTGACATTTGTCACTATCTCCCCATACGGCAAATAATATACTTCCTTTATAACGCGGGGCATTAGGCGCGGCAGTTGTTTTGTTTTACTTGGCGATGTCTGACCGGATAGTGGGTTGGGCACATTGTACACAAACAAAGGAGGATGATCCATGCAACGAAAATATTGGTTTATGATTCTGGCTGTAGTAGTCGCTCTGGCTATGGCAGCCTGTACGCCGCAGGAAGGCCCGCAAGGCCCTCCTGGCCCCGAAGGCCCACAAGGCCCTCCGGGTGCTGAAGGTCCGGCCGGCCCTCCTGGCCCTGCCGGTGCAGATGGTGCAGACGGCGCGGATGGCGTCAGCTTTGAGCCGCCGCAGTATGTGGGGCGGGAAACCTGTTCCGAGTGTCACGAAGACATTTATGCCCGCTTTATGAAGAGCGGCCATCCGTACAAGCTCAATCCGGTCGTAGATGGGCAACCGCCCGAATACCCTTTCACCAAACTGGAGGATGTGCCCGAAGGATACACCTGGGACGACATCAGTTATGTGATTGGTGGTTATAACTGGAAGGCGCGTTTTATTGACAAGGACGGCTACATTATTACTGGCGATGAAAATGCCACCACACAATACAATTATTACAACCCGGAACTGGATATGGGGAATAATTGGGTAGCGTACCATGCCGGCGAAGAAAATAAGCCGTATGATTGCGGTACTTGTCACACGACAGCCTACAGTCCTGAAGGTAACCAGGATGGCTTACCCGGCCTCATCGGTACCTGGTCTGAGCCGGGTATCCAGTGTGAAGAATGTCATGGGCCGGGCAGCGCTCATGCCGAATACCCCATGTCATTTGCCATGAATGTGGATCGGGATTCGGCAGCTTGTGGCGATTGCCATTTCCGGGGTGTACCGGAAGAGGTGGATGCCAGCGGCGGGTTGATCAAGCACCACGAGCAGTATGAGGAATTGTTCCAAAGCAAGCATCTTACTCTCAATTGTGTAGACTGCCATGACCCGCACGATGGGGTTATTCAACTACGCAAAACGGGCGAGCAAACTACACGCACGCAATGTGAAAACTGTCACTTTGAAGAAGCTCAGGTGCAGAAGAATGAGAAGCACGTAACGAGCGATGTAGAGTGCATTAGTTGTCACATGCCGCGTGTTACCAAGAGTGCTTTGGGCGATCCAGAGAAGTTTACCGGCGATATCCGTACTCATCTGATGGCGATTGATCCCAACCAGATTGGGCAATTTAATGAGGAAGGGACGGCGTCGTTGTCGCAGCTTGGTCTGGACTTTGCTTGCCGCCATTGCCATGTTGAAGGTGGCAGCGCCGAGCCAATGACCGATGAAGAA
>JAJRTP010000408.1 GCA_024278255.1 Chloroflexota bacterium
ACAGAAGAAAGGAAAAGGGTAAATTCCTACCGTATATTTACGCACGAAAATGGGAGATACCCACGTCAGGGTGAACTGCCAATCTGGTCTAAGGTTTGCCACCGCCCTTGTTACCTCCACCATTATTGCCACCGCCATTATTGCCAGGTGGATCGCCGCCACCTTCCGGCGGATTACCGTTTCCCGGCGGATCGGCAGGGGGGTTGCCGGGTACCTGGTCTGGTAGGCCATTGCCAATCCCAGGCGGATCGCCGCCGCCCTCTGGGGGATCGCCATTTCCGGGTGTATCAGCGGGTGGGTTGCCGGGTACCTGATCTGGCGGGCCATTGCCAATCCCAGGCGGATCACCGCCACCCTCTGGGGGATCACCATTTCCGGGTGTATCAACGGGCGGATTACCGGGTACCTGGTCTGGCGGGCCATTGCCTGGTTTATCCTTTGGCGAGGGGATTTCTTCCGGTTCAGGCGTATCGGTTGGATTTTCTTCCGCTTCCGGTGTATTAGTGGGATCCGCTTCGTCTGTTGGTACTGGCGTGGCTATTTCATCTTCCGGGGGGACGGCCGTAGAATCCGGTCTGTTTTCTGGCTGCGGTTTCACGTCAAGCGGGTTGCCGGCAACGGCCGTTAATGCCTGGCCCGCACTTACTTCAGTAGAATCATTTCCCATCGTTACGTAGACTGTGCCCTCAGCGCAAGCAATAAAGGTAGCGTCGGCCGAAAGAACCTCTACAGTAAAAACCGTCCCCCGCACAGATGCGGTAGAGGAAGGCGTGCTGATATCGAAGGCATCCCCGACGCCAATAAGCCGCACAACCCGACTGACCGTTTTTCCGGCCATCAAATGCAAGCGCACCCGGTAAGTTTCTTCCGACGTGTTTAGTTCGGTGATTTGTATTGTAGTACCTTCAGCCAGATCAACAGTACTGCCATCAAACAGCCTGAGTTGGGCAGTGGCGCCATTCCCCACTGTAACAATGTCCCCTGTTTTGACGATGATGATTTTGCCTGGGGAAACGGCCGTTTCTATCTGATTAGACAACAGCAACAGCCGTTTTTCCGTTTGGGATACCGTTACTTCTCCGTCAGAGACAATTAAAGTGGCGTCAGCTTTGGCCGGTTGAGCTGCTAAAAAGAAAGCACCGACAAGCATAATAGCCACAAGAGCAACTGCAAAAATCCAGGATCGGCGATTAAACATATGGTGAACCTCTGCACTTTGATAAGATGATTTCCGGGAAGGTGTTTTGGCAAACTGGTTCCCAGAAACGAGGTGAATAAATTGTACGAGAGTCGCCCGGTCTATACCTGTATAATTAGTGAGCTGGACAATATCTTGAGTATATGTAGTATGGTTTGGACGGCGACATAGAGCCAATTTAGCCAACTGCTCCGGGGTAATCTGCAATTGCGTCGCCATCTCGTCCCAAGACAGCCCTTCCTTGCTTGCCTGGCGCTCAATTAGAGAGGCCAGCAGGGAAGGGTTTTTACTGGCTCGTTGGGCCATTTGCATTAAAAGTTGACTCATGGGTCTTAACCGCCTTACACATTTTCATTCTGAGGCAAAAACAACCTCTATTTATATTTCCGAAGCCAACAGCAAAGTTCGACAAAATCGTTAATGATACCGGGCAATTCGTTTGCCGAATCGCCAGGCTTTTTTGTTCACACGATCTTTGGCTCGTTTTACTGCCCGTTTTTGTTCAGCCACGTCCAGGTGGGTAATTCCCATTATGTCAGCGTAAACGGCCGTTTCCCGCACACCGGCCAGCATCAGTTGTAGAATTTGCCGATCTGTATCGTTTAATTCTGCATGAAAGGCTTTCCTGATTTCTGCAGCCGGCATACTGGTGCGTTCGGCCAACCAATCCTGCATTGCCGGTTCGTCATCCGGGGAATTTTGCGCCGGAATTTGAGATTGAATGGTGGGGTCATCAATGTCCACAAGACGTCGTGCTTTTCGTTTGTTTTTTTCGATCAAATTCAGCAAGTCCCCTCTGGCAGCCATACGTAAATAAGCGAACAAGGATAATTGATCGGGATGATATTGGCCGGGGCGCATCTGGTAATTTAGCAGGCAGTCAATGGCGGCAGTTTCGTGTAGATGGAAATCGCTTTGGGGAAAATGTTGCCGCAAAAACGTGACGAGATGGGGCAAGGCTCGTTCACACAGTTCAGCAAAGGCGGTAATGTCGTGTTGCAAGATTCGTTGATGCTGCTGATCCTGCCAATGACGCGAAGGTTCGTCAGATGTCATAGGAGTACTCTAGGTACTGCAATCTTCTCGCAGTATACCACAGGCGCCTTTACATTTTTATTACTATTTTTGGAAGACAGGACGGCCGTTTAGGATTTTAGTCATACTATGGTCAGGGCATAAAGAGAAACTGATCTGCAACACGCCATACGTAATGTGCAATATATGACATTCGCCACAATAACAAAGCTGCCTTCTGATCTATACTGAAATCAGAGTGTGTGGGGAATGCAGCGATGGATCGAATTGAGCTTCAACCAGAGCAGCTAGAGCATTTTCTCTCTCAACGCGAAATGCAACCGGTCAAAATTGAGGAAATTGCCTTGCTGGGCAGCCAGACAACGGGCGCAGCCGCCTTAAAAGGGCTGGGTTACGGCCGTCCCCTGCGCGTTACCTATTCCGCCACAAAACAGCGTAAACAGGTGGTCATTCGCCGCATCAGCCAAAATGAGTTTGGCCGGGAGACGGATGCTGACCGGGTTGGCGAGGTGTGGCGGAATTATCACACTTTTAACCGGCTGCCGCAGCATGTGCGAGCGTATGACATGATTGGGGTGGGGCGGGACGGCCGTTTGCAATCCATGGGTGATGTCACTGAACTTTATTTGCTCACAGAATATGCGCCCGGCCGACCCTATGCTGAGGACCTGGCAATCATACGAGACGTAGGCACATTTACCTCTCTGGACATCAAACGGGCTGTCAGTCTGGCGCGCTATCTGGCCGATATTCACGCTGTCAAGCTTGATGATCCTGTCCTGTGGCGGCGGCGTCTGCGGGATTTGGTGGGACATGGGGAAGGGGTGATGGGCCTGACAGACAGTTATCGCCTGCGTGACGCCTCGTTTTCTTTTACGTCGGCAGAAGAACTGCGGGAAATTGAAACGGCCGTCAACCAATGGCGCTGGCGGCTCAAACCCCGGCAGCACCGGCTCAGCCAGGTACACGGCGATTTCCATCCTTTCAACATTCTATTCCAGAAAGGCACTCAATTTACGTTACTGGATCGCAGCCGGGGCGAATGGGGCGATCCGGCCGACGACGTATGCTGCCTGATGATCAACTACCTGTTCTTCTCCTTGCAGCGCAGCGACGGTCTGGCAGAACCATTTTTCAGCCTGTACCGCGTGTTTTGGGAGACGTACCTGGCGCAAAGTGGAGACGAGGAACTGTTGGCCGGAGCCGCACCCTGGATTGCCTGGCGCGCCCTGGTGTTGGCCAGCCCGCAGTGGTATCCCACTCTGGATGAGGCTACCCGCCGCCGCTTGCTGGCTTTGGCCCAGAATGTTTTGGCAGACGATGTTTTCGATTGGCAGCAAATTAACCGCTACTTAGCGTAGGGCGATTTTGTAAATCGCCGCCCGATTTACAAAATCGGGCTACAGTTCAAAGGAGAACGAGATGACTAACAGGGGGTTTGTTCTTTGGCTGACAGGCTTACCGGCTTCGGGTAAGACGTCATTGGCTTATGCGCTGCAAGAGAAGCTGGAGGAAGAAGGTATCAAAACAATCATTATTGATTCGGATGACTTTCGGAAAATTTTAACGCCTCGGCCCACCTACACAGAAGCAGAACGGCGCTGGT
>JAJRTP010000409.1 GCA_024278255.1 Chloroflexota bacterium
ACCGGTCTCGCTGCCGCTCACCGAAGAAATCAGTTTAAGAGAAGTCACGTTACCGCTTTACCCCACCCTGTCGGCGGCTGATGTGGAAATGGTGGTGACGGCCGTGCGTGAGGCGCTTGACGAAACCACCTTGAGCAGCAACAGGCGTTAGGCTGCAACAAATGTCAGTAAGGAGGGACATGAATGTCCATAGCCATAATGGTTGGTGTATAATAGGGTTTTGAGTTCACTGAAAAAATATGGAGACACAGAGAACATTGTGGCGTTGCCATGACGATGTACAAACAGACATTCACCTATGCGCCGGTTGACCGGCCGATCATACCGCCGTTAGAAAGTGGTGACCGGCTCATCCGCGCCGAGTTTGAACGCCGTTATCAAGCAATGCCCCATGTCAAAAAGGCGGAGCTGATCGAAGGAGTTGTCTATATGCCGTCACCAGTCAGGGCCAGCCACGGTCAACTTCATGGACAGGTAATGACTTGGTTAGGCACATACTGTGCCGCCACCCCCGGCGTTGAATTACACGATAATGCTACCGTGCGGCTGGATGTGGATAATGAGGTACAGCCGGATGCGTTGCTCAGATTGGACACGACCCTGGGCGGCCGTTCACAAATAAGCCCGGATGATCATATTGAAGGGCCGCCGGAACTGATCGTGGAAATCGCCGGCAGCAGCGCTTCCTATGACATGCACGACAAGTTTCACGTTTACCGGCGTAACGGGGTGCAGGAATACGTTGTGTGCCGGGTTTATGATCGTTTCCTGGATTGGTTCAGATTACAAGAGGGGACGTATATTTCGGTACCATCGGGCGAAGCGGGAGTCGTTCAGAGTCAAGTCTTTCCCGGTCTGCATCTGGCGGCAGCAGCATTGCTAAAAGGAGATTTGGCCGGCGTCCTGGCCGTATTACAAAAAGGGTTGGCATCGCCGGCGCATCAGGCGTATGTTGAATCAATCGCCGGCCCGGCTAAAACCGCTACTCCGAAAAACGTCAAAAAACGCCAAAGATGAATAAGGAACAACAATGGAACTAAGATTGCTCATCATTCTGCTGCGACGCTGGGCGTGGCTGCTTATCATCGGTTTAATCCTGGGCACCGGCAGCGCCACCATTTTCACCCGTTACCAGACGCCGATCTACGAAGCCCGCACCAAGGTCATGGTTATGCAAGCCCGCGAGAGCACGATCTCCGACATTTCCACCCTGACCGATCAGGAGTTGGCCCAAACTTACATCGCGCTGTTGGTCACCCGGCCGGTGTTACAGGCCACCAGCGACCGGTTGGGGTTCCCGGTCAGCGCCAACCAGGTGAGCGGCCGGCAGTTGCAGGGTACCCGGCTGCTGGAAGTCACCGTTCAGGACAGCGATCCCCAACAGGCGGCCTTGATCGCCAACACAATTGTCGAGGCTTTGATCGAACAAAATGATGAGTTGCAGGCCAGCCGCTTTACCGCCTCCGAACAAAGCCTGCAAGCCCAGATCAACCAGATTGAGAGTCAGATTGAGACCTTGCGCAGCGCCCAGGTTCCGCTGGAAGCCGCCGACACTTCGGCCCAGTTGCAGGCGCTCGAAACCCAAATTTTCGATCTCCAAAACCAGATCACCAACCTGCAAATTGAATTGGCCAGCGCCAACGTGACGCCGGTTACGGCGGAAGGGCCGGCCCCTTTGACCCCGGAACAACAAAGGGTTATCAGTGACAAACAAGGGCAAATTGACCTGCTCCAATTGACGCTGGAGGCCACCAAGCAGCAATATTTCGCGCTGTTGTTCCCGGATCAGACGAGCGCCAATCCAAATGGAGACCGGGATACCGAGGCCAGCCTGGCCTTGTACCAACAAATTTATGCCAACTTGCTGAGTAACTATGAGTCGGTGCGGCTGGCCCGGGTACAAAGTACGCCGAACGTGGTACAGGTAGAACAGGCGGTGGTACCGGTCAAGCCAGTGTCGCCACGGCCGTTGAACAACCTGCTCTTAGGCGGCGCGGTAGGTTTGATCATCATGGGGTCGGTGGCATTCCTCATCGAGTACCTGGATGATACCTTAAAGACGCCGGCCGACGTGGCCCATGTATTAGAACTACCGGTGATCGGCTACGTGGCTGAAATCGCAGAGATGGCGGCCAAATCCCGCAATGGCAAAACCAAACCGGCCGGCCCCTACGTCACCCATCACCCCCGCTCCCCCCTGGCCGAGGCGTTCCGCAGTTTGCGCACCAACCTCGAATTCGCCAACGTGGATGAGCCGATGCGCTCCATCCTGGTGACCAGCCCGGGGCCGGGCGAAGGCAAAACGACGGTGGCCACCAACCTGGCGGTAGTGATGGCCCAGGCGGGGAAGGAAGTGGCGCTGGTGGACTGTGACTTACGCCGTCCCCGTATTCACCGCATACTCAATTTGTCCAACCGGATCGGGCTGAGTGATTATTTCCGAGGGCAGGAGAAACTGCCACAAATCATGCGCCCGGTGGGCGATGAGACTTTGAAGGCGATCACCAGTGGCAGCCTGCCGCCCAACCCGACTGAGCTGCTGCAATCGCAAAAAATGGCGCGCCTGTTGACTGATTTAAAAGAGGTGTCTGATATCGCCGTGATTGACAGCCCGCCTTTCCTGGTGGCGGATGCGGCAGTGATCGCTTCGCAGGTGGACGGCGTGATCATGATCGTGCAGCCGGGGCGCACCCACGCCGAAGCGGCGATGGCGATGTTGGAACAGTTGAATCGAGCGGGGACGCGCGTGATCGGCGTGGTGTTAAACCGGATTCCGCAGCGACGACCGTATTACTATGGCGGTTACCGGTATTATTACTCCCCTTACTACAATGGGTACAGCTATGAGTATCTGCATGATGATTCAAAGAGCAACGGCCGTGCCGGTTGGATAGGTCGTTTGCGTCACAAAGCCCGCCAGGCAGTCCTGCCGGAAACCCCGGAAGCGGGAGATTGATCCCGCTTCTCATCTTCCCCGTTTACATTTCCTCTTAACCTCCCCAATATCCTTTCCCCCATCCTTTCAATAATTCACAAACAATTCACCGAAGAAACTGCTTTCTTTGGTAATCTGTACCCATGTCACCCTCTCGAATGCTCACCAGGTCGGTGAGCTATAAGCGGACAGATGCCCCAGAGGTGAATGGGTCGGCAAACCGTGAGATGATGGTAAATGTCGAAGCCAATCCGCCGGTCGCTGTCTGCCCCTGCCTGGGAACAGTCGAAGATGCTGCCACCGCTTTGGCATTCACGTCACCGGGGAACCGTTGCTATCGGGCCGGCCAGCCGATGAGCGTCCCGCTCTCTCACCAACAACCCCACTGTCTGGCCGCCAGTCACACATCCTGCCCGGTTTTTCGCAGCCACGCCCAACGGCCGCCCGGTCATAAATCTAAACTTGCAACAAGCAGTTATCGAAGGCCAGTGATTGTTCATGTGGCCAGGTTATCGTTGCTTCTGTTGGCGGGGATGGCGATTCTAATCGCCTTTTTGTGGCTGCGGCCAGCCTTACCCGTCTCAGAGGGTCTGGAGCAGGAAAGCAACCAGTTATTCTTGCCGGTGGTTCAAGCGCCATTGCTTCCCGTGCAACCGACGGCCGTGCTAACAGAAAGCCTAAATTCGACGCCGGTTCCTTCACCCACCATGTTTGTGGTAGATGCTGCTAATCCCGCCGCTGTCAGTGAGCCAACTCCGCTGCCTACAAACACAGCCGTCCTGGAAACGCCAGCCGCTGTTTCAGTCACGCCATCATCATCTTCATGTTCCCTGCCAGTTAATTGGCAGGCGTACACCATTCAGAGAGGGGATACGTTGTATTCTTTAGCCCGGCAAAGAGGAACCAATGCGACGGCCGTCAAAGAGGCTAATTGCTTGCCGGAAAATCTGATAATAACGGGACAACGTATTTTTCTGCCAGACATCGTGCCTGTCGCGTCTCCAGAACCAGGCCTTGAGGACACACCCCAACCAGAAACCATTCGGGTCAATGCCACCGATTGAGCGGCGCTGCTGCATAGAAAGCAGATAGAGCCACCTCAAATTGGCATGGCTCAAACTCAGAAACAATGATTGTTTCTGCCCAAATGTAAAAAGCCTGCGGAACTTTGCTCTATGGAGCAAGTTGTTCCGCAGGCACTCCCGCCAGAGAAAAGAGTACAAAATCGCCGCACTTCCAATTCTCAACTGACTTAAACAATACCATATGTTTTGGTTCAGCGTCAAATGGACACAGGCCACAAAAAATAAGTCACTGATAGAGGCCCTCGGCTTTTTGCCAAAACAGC
>JAJRTP010000410.1 GCA_024278255.1 Chloroflexota bacterium
GGCCAGCGGCGTGGGCATTCGGATTTCGCCAAACTGCCGCTCGTATTTGGTGATATTGTCAGCCAAAGCCCGCTGCAGCATTTTGGCGTGCATGGGCGACATGATAATGCGCGATAAAATCTGGCCGCGTGGCGTGCCGGGCAACACCTGGGCAAAATCTATCAGGATTTCGGCCGGCGTGTAGCGCATAAAGGCTACATTGGAATAAACGGCCGATAAATTCTTCGGCATATCTATCGTAATTCGTTTCTGCTTGCCGGCCGGTTCCGGCTGGGGTGGGTTCGGCTTCGGGTTTTCGTTCACAAGAACACCTCTTAAAAATAACAGGCACACTGATGACACGGATCATACAGATTTTCACTGATTTTTCTTTTTATCCGTGAAAATCCATATGATCCGTCAAATCCGTGTATCCATTGAAAGAATTCCAAATTCAGGTGCATAAGATACCCGAAATTGGATGTTTTGTAAAAATAGCCCTACTTACTCATTGGGTGAGGTTTTACCCAATGCTAAAATGCGGGCAGAATCCAAATGAAGCAAGATAAAAGGTGTCAATCATGCCGTCAGATGAAAATGTTTTACTGGATAAAAACCGCATTGTCTGGTTAGTTGTAGGTATGTTCCTGGGGATTATTGTGGGCGTGGGCGGCCTGACCTTGAGCAAACAAGTCCAGCCGGCGCCCATCGTCATTGTACCGCCGGAACCAACGCCTGCACCGGCAGCCACAGCCACACCGGGCCCGATTCGCGTGTTTGTCAATGGGAAGGTGACGGAACCAGCCGTCTATGAACTGCCGCCAGGCAGCCTGGTGGAAGCAGCTATTGAGGCAGCGGGCGGGTTTGCCGCGGAGGCAGACACGGCCGTTGTCAATTTAGCCCAACCCTTAAGCGACGGCGTTCAAGTTTACGTCCCCAGCGAAGAAGAAGATGTACCTGTTCCCCTCACCGTCGTCAGCAAACCCAACACCAGCCCGGCAATGGCCTCAGCCGGGGGCAGTACGGCCGTTGGCCTGATCAACATCAATACGGCTACAATAGAGGAACTGGATACCCTGCCCGGCATCGGCCCCAGCACGGCGCAAAAGATCATCGAGCATCGGGAAAGCGCCGGCCCGTTTGCCGCCATCGAAAACATCATGGATGTCACCGGCATCGGCGAGGCCAAATTTGCGAAGATCAAAGACCAGATTACCGTAGGAGAGTAACAGCCGTAATGCGTGATGCGTTACAGGCTGCGCATCATGCCCAAAGAAACGACGCTGACCACAACTGTTGCCCGATTAGGCGGCATCCCCTTTCGTCTTCTGGGACGACGGCCGTTCACTCCGCCGCAAAAAGCCCTCATCCTGCAGCCCTGCTGCATCAGCCAGGTTATGCTCACCACCCCCCTGCTGGCGGCCCTGCACCGCACCTATCCCCAGGCCCAGTTCGATTGGGCGGTCAGCGATTGGGCCCGGCCGGCCATCGCCGGAAATCCCCTCATCACCAAACTCATTCACACCGGCCCCGGCTCTGTCCGGCAGATGGAGCGGGCAGAACTCCAGGCATTGGCCCGCCGCTTGCAGGCGGAATCTTATGACACCTGCATTATCCCCAGCCGCTCTGCCTGGCTGGCCTGGCTGGCCTGGCAAGCCAACATCCCGCAGCGTATCGGTTTGAACATAAACGGCCGTGGCTTTGCCCACACCCTGCCCGTCTCCCCCCCGTCTGATGAACGGCACGCCGCTTCTACCTACCTGGCGCTGGCTAAAGCGATGCAAGTAGGGTCAGAATGGATGGCCGGTTGGGAGATGGCCTTTTATCCGGCTGATGAAGATCGCACGGCCGTTACCCATATGCTGATTGAGGAATTGGGTTGGCAGGGGGAACGGCCGTTAGCCATTCTGCATCCCGGCGGCGGCGTCAGTCCCGCAGCCCAGGATGAGCAAAAAAGATGGCCCGTAGAGCGATTTGCCCGTCTGGGAAATCATCTGGCCCAGCAGCACAACGCCCATCTCATCCTGGTCGGGGATGCGTCAGAAGCCAGCCTGATCCACACCATGATGGGCATGATGTCCGTCCCGGCAACTGATTGGGGCGGCCGTTTGTCGTTGAGCAAACTGGGCGCATTGGCCGAATTGGCAAATTTGTATGTGGGCAATGATACGGGGACGACGCATGTAGCTGCGGCCGTCGGCTGTCCTGTCATGGCTATCTTTGGCCCCACAGACCCGGCTTTGTCGGCTCCTTATGCGCCCCGTTCAGAGCGCGTTGCAGTTTTATGGTGCGATGGAGAGGTACGGCCGTTCACCTGGGATGAAGGCGTCACCGTCAAAGAAGCCACCAAAGCAGCCGACAAACTCCTGACACATAAATCTTAATTTTGTTTGACAGTTCGCCCAAAAGTTGATATGATTTTGCTCGCTCTTGGGGGCGTGGTGCAGCGGTTTAGCACGCCGGCCTGTCAAGCCGGAGGTCGCGGGTTCAAATCCCGTCGCTCCCGCCTAAGACTATAGTCTAACACTCGTATTAGGCACAAAGACCCCGACACATTCGGGGTCTTTTTCTATCCCTCCATAATTCCAATGAAACCTATCGTTTTGCCACGTGAGCCAACTTATCGCTCCTGCGATTTAACAGTGGGTGCATTTCAAATGAGTAGAGCCGCCAGGACAATCATCTGCCATTTAAACTGGCAAAACATACCCTTCTTTGGCAAACTCAGGCAGGAAAATTTGAAGATTTGACTCGTTTTTTAAGAAATCATCCAGGATTTCCGGATCATTTAAATGGCGAATGACATGCTGAGTTTCCCTAAAAGCCAAGGCTAAAACAGGCCGGGCAAATTGGGGATGATCAAGTTCGGTAAACACTTCATATAAATGAGAAAGTGTTCTTAATACGTCAGGGAGACTTTTGCCCTCATCAATTTTTACATTTTCCCAAACAGCTTTCGCTAAAGTATAGGCATTTTCCTGCTTTCCCTGATCCAGAAAAACGCAGGCTAAATGGGCTTCCGCCTGCAATTTATAACGAGGAGCCACACTTACGGCGATGGCTTTTTCTAACATTTGCTGGGCTTCGTCAAGATAACCGGCCCGTCTTAATGGCAGGCTGAACCCAGTTAAGTCGTTGCAAAGCCGGCTTTGTAACTGTAGTTTTTCTTGCAACTTAATGCCTTGTCGGAAATGCGCCATAGAAATGTCATCTTCGCCTAAATAATACGCATTTTCTCCCAGAATGATATAACTGTTTTGTATCCTAATCGTCCGATTGTATTTATAAAAAATTTCCAGCGCCTTATTGAGCAGGCGATTTGCTTTGGAATAGGCGCCTAGATCGCTGTAAGAAATGGCTAAGTTGTAATTTTGATTGGCAATTTCTAATTCAGAACCCATTTGTATGTAAATATCTAAAAGTTTCTTGTCAACCTCAAGCGCATTGACGGGGCGGCCTGATTCTGAATACGTCATTCCCAGCTTGTTGTAAGCCTGAGCGATACCTTTAATATTGCCAATCGATTCATAAATTGAGAGTGCCTTGTTTATTTGTTGCAACGCCTCTTAGGTTTGCTCAAATCGATAGTGAAGACTTCCCAATTGATTATAAAGTTGGGCAATCAGATCGATATCATCTACCTGTTTGGCCAGCACCATTGCCTGCTCAGCATAGTTTAGAGATGCTTTTGAATCGATGGAGTTTAAGAATAAGGATTTACTTAGATAATAATAAGCCCGCGCCTGAACTGCCTGGTAGATAGGCGAGTCTTCCGTAAGGTGCAGGATTTGGTCAATCAACTGCTGAACCTGTGGCAATCCTTCTATTTCGTTGACAAGGCGAGCTTTTTCAATCAGGAAAAACGGCCGTTTCTCTTCTTCCTCTTCTGGCAAATGTTGCAACACATCATCAATGAGGGTAATCCCTTCGGAAAACAGCCCGCCATAAGCATAAAATTCAACCAATAGCGTTGCCGTTTCCATTAAGTCATCAAAGCGCTTCGCTGCAATGCCCCACTGCCACGCCTGCCGAATATTATCAATCTCCATCATCAAAATATTGCCGGCTTCTCTGGCCTCATAGCTCTTTAAGATGGGTGTTTTTTCTTGCAACAGTTGAAAATAATAGCGAATGTAGTTGGCCTGCACAGCTTGACTTGTGTCAGGCAGTTTTTGGGCAGCGATTTGGCGCAAGAGTTCATGGAAGGAGTAACGGCCGTGTCCCTCACTACGCAGTAACGATTTATAGCGAAGCCTTGTCAGAATGATCGGAGACGCGCCAGTAATTGTCGTGGCTGCGGCAAGGGAAAAACCTCCTTTGAAAATAGTCAGCAGGGGCAAAATCTGCTTCTCCGCTGCTGATAACTGCTTCCAGGAATACTCAAAAACAGCCTGAATACTTCGCTGTCGCGGCGTAATATCACGTAAATCGGTGATTAATAAATCAAGGTCTTTCTCGATGGCATCGGCAATTTGCTCGGCCGTAAAGTCTCGTATCCAGGTAGCCGCCAGTTCCAACGCCAAAGGCAGGCCTTCAACCAAATGACAAATGCGTACTACATGGGGGAGTGTGTCTTCGTCGAGCAAAAAGCGCTTTCTTAGCCGGTGCGCCCGGTCGCCAAATAACCGCACAGCGGCAAAATGAACGGCCGTTACATCATCAAATGCGTCCGGGTAAGGCAAGCCGCGCAAGCGAAAGAGGTCTTCCATCTGGGCATTAAGCCGCTCGCGTGAAGTGACCAGCAAGATAATATCAGGAGCCGTGCGCATAAGTTCCAGCAAGTAATCAGCCCCTTCATCAATGACATGCTCCAGGTTATCAATGACCAGCAAAAGCTGCTTGTCCTGCAACACCTGCACCATTTTAGTTTGGGGTGATGCAGCGCTCGCCATGAAAGTGATCCCCATCGCTTCAGCAATAGCTGTCGGAATTTCGGCCGCTTTCTCCACCCCTTCCAACGGGACAAAATAAACCCCGTCCCGAAAAGCATCACGCTGAGCGCGGGCTGCCTGAATGGCCAGGCGCGTCTTGCCGATTCCGCCCGGCCCCACCAGCGAGATCAGCCGGTAGCTGCGCTCGGTCAGCCGTTGGCTAAGCTGCTCAAGCTCAGCCTCCCTTCCAAAAAACGGGGTCGTGATTTCTGGCAAAGCATAACGAACAATCTGGGCAGAATGCCCGGCAGAAGCTGAAATATCAAGCGTGCCCGCCTGAATTTCCTGCCGCAGCAAGACAGTTTCAGCCTCCGGCTCAACCCCTATCTCATTCCGTAAAATCGTTTCGCACGTCTGAAATTGGTTAAGAGCGGCGCTGCGTTGTCCCTGAGCATACAGCGCCCGCATTAATTGGCGATGGGCATTCTCATGAAGCGGGTCTAACTCAATTTGACGGCGGGCATATTTCCCGGCCTCATCAAATTGGCCGTTCTCTTCGGCAACCTGAACCAGTTGGTCTAACAATTTAAGCACTTGCACGCGCAGCCGCTCTCGCCACACAAACAGCCACTCTTCAAAAGCTAAACAATCTCCCAGAAAAAAGCCGGTCAGAAATTCACCACGATAAAGATCAACCGCCTGTTTGAGATGCGCCTGACATTGTGCGCAAGCAGTCAAAGAGCGGTGTTCATGCGCTTCACTCTGTTTGATGAGGGCTAGAAATTGAGTGACGTCAAGCAAAACTGGACTATCGCCGTTAAAGCAAACCGTGTGGCGTGTGGTCTCCAGGATGCTACTGTCCCTTAAATACTGTTTCAGGCGGGACAAGGCAACCCGCAAATTGTTGCGGGCAGCGGATAGTGGCATATCGGGCCAAAAAAGCCCAACCAGAGAGTCCCGGCTGTGGCTCTGGCCGGATTCTACCGCCAAATAAGCGAGCAGCCCTTGCTCTTTGCGCCGCGGTTCTTTTTTTGTTGGCTCGGACACATGGCGTATCAGCCAGGAACCGAGCAGAGAAATCTCTATTTTAGTCACAGATTTATCCATGGCTTTACTGAAAAAAGGTTGATTTCACCGCGGAGACGCAAAGAACGCAGAGATTTTTCTCTGGGAGGCTCTAAATTCTTTGCGCCCTCCGCATCTCTGCGGTTAGTTTTTTCAGTAGACTCATCCATAAAATGACGGCGTGATTGGTTTCTAATAAGCGTAGCATAGCACAACTAACAACTAAACAGGATGGTCTGAACAATTACCATTACCACGTGCTGGTAATGATGGGGTAATGGGCGATGCCCACAATGACAGTAATTATAAGCTAATTTTGATTCAGGGACATTCAATGACCGAAAAACAAGCTGTTTACAAATCGTTCCTGATCCGCATTTGCACTGTTGAAACCCGGCAAATGCGGCGGGTCATGGTAACCCGGATCGGCGAGGCCAAGGAACAACACTATTTTACAAATCTGGATGATCTAATGATTTTTCTGCTGCACGAAATGGAAAACTCATCTTAAGGAGAACTACCTATGGTTTGAACCACACAAAGTAGCAAAAATATACTATTCAATTGATTTCATGTATGGAGCATCACACAACCTGTAAGCGATAACCCGATAGAAAAACAAAATAGGAGATTGATAATGGACACGACATTAGTAAAACAGGAAACCAGTCATCTTAATGGAAATCAGCAAATGGCCACGGCCGTAACTGACGCACCCGTACAACTGAATCCCGGCCATATTATCGAGGTAGGCATGGGTTTTTGGCCGGCCAAAACATTGCTTTCTGCCGTGAAGTTGGAACTATTTACCACCCTGGGGCAAGAATCTCTAACCGGCGAAGAGCTGGGCAGCAGCCTGGGTTTGCACGAAAGGGGCATTTGGGACTTCTTTGACACGCTGGTGGCCCTGGGGTTTTTACAGCGAGACGGTGACGGCCCCGCCGCCCGCTACAGTAACACCTCAGAAACGGGTCTGTTTCTCGACAAAAACAGACCGCAGTACATCGGTGGCTTACTGGAAATGGCGAACGACCGGCTCTATCCTTTTTGGGGCAGCCTGGAAGAAGCGCTGCAAACGGGTGAACCACAAAGTGAAATCAAACACACTGGCGAGTCGTTTTTTGTGGAACTCTATCAATCGCCGGCAGGGTTAAGCCAGTTTATGGCAGCAATGGCCGGTTTCCAGATGGGTAACTTTATCGCCCTGGCCAAAAGTTTTGACTTTTCACCCTATCAAACCTTGTGCGACATCGGCGGAGCCAGCGGCGCGTTAGCCATTCAGGTGGCGCTCAATCACCCCCACATGCAGTGTGTTAATTTTGACCTGCCGCCGGTGGAACCCATTGCCAGAGAAACAATTGCCCATTTTGGCCTGACGGAACAGGTAACAACTATTAGCGGCGACTTTTTTACTGACGATTTCCCCAAAGCCGATGTCATTACCCTGGGCAACATTTTGCACGATTGGAATCTGGAAAAGAAAAAAGTTCTCATTCGCAAAGCATATGAAGCCTTACCGGCCGGTGGCGTTTTGATTGCCATTGAGAATGTGATTGACAGTGAACGCCGGCAAAACGCTTTTGGTTTGATGATGTCGCTGAATATGCTGATTGAGGTGGGTGATGGCTTTGACTATACCGCCGCGCAGTTTGATGGCTGGGCCAAAGAAGCCGGCTTCCAAAAAACCACGCTGCTGCCCTTAACCGGGCCAACAAGCGCGGCTATCGCCTGGAAATAGTTTGCCCTGGACGCTGCTGAAACCTACATTTTTTATGCAGAACACCATGATGGCAGCCCAGACGATTGCCTCTGACAGTATGATCTACTGGGATATGAATGATGGAAAGATTGGCATGATTGACGTTAGAGACATCGTAGATGCGGCCACGGCCGTGCTGACCGGCAGCGGTCACGAGGCTAAAAGTTATATCCTCACCGGCCATCCGGCCCGATCTTTCGCTCAGTTCGCTCGTGATTTTGCGCCAGTTTTTGGCAGTGAGGTTGGGCAAGAAAACAACAATTAATTTTATGCACGTGAGTGAAGCGAATCCCGTCGCTCCCGTAAGAAAAACTCTCGATTTAGTCGGGAGTTTTTCTTTTCGCTCCCGCGATTTACGTCAGAATCGTCGCTTCTCTTGTTAGCAGTAAGCCAAAACAACCCATCACCACCCTGGCTTGCCGGGAAATCCCCTGAGTAGGATAATCTTTTGTGAGTTACGTTGAGAGACCCAACCCGTAAAATATTTTTGATATAACATGGGAGGTGCTTATGAAAGATAATGAACAACTGGACGAAATGCGGCAGCGCCTTCAGGAGGCGCTTACTCAGGCAAAACGAGATGAGTTGCGCGACAAATTTGGAATGCAGGCAGAATATACCAATCCCGCTCTGCCCTTTGAGGTAGAAAATGAGTGGCTGGACTACATACTCGAATTTGAACGGCAATTTGAAAACGCCAAAGCCATCACCATCCGGGAACGGATTGGTGATCCGCCCATCACGCCGCTGGACGAC
>JAJRTP010000411.1 GCA_024278255.1 Chloroflexota bacterium
AGATGGCGCGTTGCAGCGCCTCCCAGAAGGCGTCGGCATTGTAATCGTTAAAGGTGAAGCCGGTTTCCCCTTCCAGGACGGTATCGGCCAGGCCGCCGGTGGCCCGCACGACGGGAATGCTGCCGTAACGCATGGCAATCAACTGCCCCAGACCGCACGGCTCGAATAGGGAGGGCATCAGAAAGATGTCGCTGCCGGCGTAGATGAGGGGGGCTAGTTGCGCGTCGTAGGCCAGGACGGCCCGCATTTTGTGGGGGTAGAGGGATTCCAGATGGGCGAACATGGCTTCGTAACGGCCGTCGCCCGTCCCTAAAACCACAAATTGAGCGTCGCCGGCGTAGCTGCGCATGAGCAAATCCACCACATGTCCGGTGATGTCCAGCCCTTTTTGCCAATCCAGCCGCGTGACCATTGCCACCAGGGGGATGTTGTCCCTTTGGGGCAGGTTGAGGCGGGCTTGCAGGGCGCGGCGGTTTTCCTGTCGTTTGTCCAGGCTTTCTGCGTCGAAATGGTGGGGGATACGGCCGTCGGTCATTGGGTTCCACACCCCATAATCCAGGCCGTTCAGGATGCCGTGCAAATCAAAATGGCGGTGGCGCAGCAGGCCGTCCAGGCCGGCTCCGCCCGCTTCCGTCATAATCTCGCGGGCATAGGTGGGGCTGACGGTGTTCAGCATGGTGGCGTGATAGATGCCCCGCGCCATAAAGTTGACCTCGCCATACGCCTCCTCGCTCAAGGAAAAGGTCTGGATGCCCAGATAATCGAATACACCCCAGGGTGCTTTTCCCTGGTGGGCCAGATTATGAATGGTGAAAATGGTGGAAATGCCGCGGAACCAATCATCCCCTTGCCCGGTTGTAGCCAGCCAGGTGAGGGCGGGCGCGGTGTGCCAATCGTGGGCGTGGACGATGTCCGGCTGCCAATCCAGGGCGCGGGTCAATTCCAGTGCCGCCCGGCTGAAGAAGGCGAAGCGGTAGGGATCGTCCTGGTAGCCGTAGATTTGCGGCCGGTTGAACAGGCTTTGCTCGGCGATGAAGTAGATGGGTACGTCGCTGTGGGGCAGACGGCCGTGATACACCCCTGCCTGCAACGTACCAAATCCCAATGGGACGGGCAGGCTGTCCGGCAGCGGTTCCACACCGGGATAGCCGGCCTCGATGGCCTGATAAGCGGGCATAGCCACGCGCACATCATGCCCCATCTGACGCAGCGCTTTGGGCAGCGAGCCGACCACGTCGCCCAGGCCGCCAGTTTTGGCAAATGGGGCTACTTCTGCGCTGAGGAATAGTATTTTGAGTGAATCATTCATGAGGCGTATTGTCCTTAATTTGGGGCAGGTTGCAAGTTGCAGGTTGCCGGTAACTTTTGACCCGCCACCTTGCCCCTTTGCCCCTCTGCCACTCTGCCCTAAAATAGGAGCATGAACGAAAAACAGATGATTGGCGTGGTAGGCGGGGTGGGGCCATTTGCCGGGGTAGATTTGTTGCGCAAAATTGCGGAGCAGACGGAAGCGGCCAGGGATCAGGATCACCTGCCTATCCTGAGCATTTCTTATCCGGGGCCGATTGGTGACCGTACGGAATATCTGCTGGGGCGGGAACCGGTCAATCCGGCGTATGCCATCGCTGAGCAGTTGCGGCTGCTGTCCCGGATGGGAGCAACAACAGCCGGGATTCCCTGCAACACGGCCCACGCGCCTCGTATTTTTGACGTGATTCGGGCGGAAACGGCCGATTTACCGGTGCGCCTGCTGCATATGATCGAGGAGGTCGGCCGTTTTTTGCAGACGCATTATCCACAGGTGGCGCGGGTGGGCATTTTGTCTACGGTTGGGACGTATCAGGCTGAGGTGTATCCGCAGGTATTGGAGGGGGTGGGGTTTACGGCCGTGACGCCCCCCTTCGATCTGCTGCAAAGCCGCATCCACCCAGCCATCTACGACGCCAGCTACGGCATCAAAGCCCAAAACCCCGTCACCGAGCGGGCGCGAGCCGATTTGCTGGCTGGCGTGGCTGTCCTGCAAGAAGCCGGGGCGCAGGCCATCATCCTGGGCTGCACGGAAATCCCCCTGGCTATTCCCGAATCCCGCATCGGCGATACGATTATGATTGACCCGACGCTGATTCTGGCGCGGGCGTTGATTTTGGCCGCGGGTGGGAGGGTGAAGGGGTGACAAGGTGACTTTCGACTACTCGACTACAAGACTGAGGGACTACCGGTAAGGAGGAAATGATGCCGCGAATCAGAGAATTGGGAATTTATGAAGGGCAGTTACCGGCGGGGCCGTTAAATGGGATTACGGATGTGCCGGGAGTGGCAGTAGGGCATTACACGTTGCATGAAGGGGAGGGGGAATGGACGGGGCACGGCCCGTTTCGCACGGGGGTGACGCTGATTTTGCCGCATGAGGGGAATTTGTATGAGGAGAAGGTGACGGCCGTAACCCACACCATCAACGGCTTCGGCAAAGTGTACGGCTTCGAGCAGGTGCGGGAACTGGGCACACTGGAAACGCCTATTGCCCTGACCGGCACGCTCAACGTTCCCCGCGTGGCGGACGCGCTGATGACCCTGGCGATTGAGCAGAATCCGTACATCGGCCTGGGCTGGGCGGCGTCGGGGCGCAAGGGGTATGCCAGTGTCAATCCGCTGGTGGGGGAGACGAGCGACGGCTTTTTGAGCGACATGCAGGCCCGGCCCATCGGTCTGGCAGAGGTGCGGGCGGCGCTGGCAGACGCTTCGACCGGCCCGGTGGCGGAGGGCGTGGTGGGCGCGGGAACGGGGACAAGCTGCTATGGCTGGAAGGGGGGCATCGGCACGGCCAGCCGGAAGCTGCCCAGGCGGTGGGGCGGTTTTACGGTGGGGGCACTGGTGCAGAGTAATTTTGGCGCGCCGCAGGAGTTGACAATTTGCGGGGTTCCGGTGGGGCGGGTGTTACGGCCGTCCACCTACAAACCCCGTCCCGAAGACGGCTCCATCATGATCGTTCTGGCGACGGACGCGCCGCTGGATACCCGGCAGTTGGGCCGCCTCTGCCGTCGGGCCGCTTTTGGCCTGGCCCGTACCGGCAGCACCTGTCACGGGGGCAGCGGCGATTTTGTCATCGCTTTCAGCACGACGAACCGCATCCCAGATCGGCCGGAAACTTTAGCTGTGCAGAAGGAAGCATTTTACGAGCAGCCGGTGATGAGCCAGTTCTCTTTGGCCGTCATCGAGTCCGTCGAGGAAGCGATTTACAACAGCCTACTCATGGCCCATACCGTCGTCGGCCGGGATGGGAATATGCGGGTAGGGTTGCCGGCAGATGAGGTGGTGGAGGTTGTGGGTGATTCAGTAACTCGACTCTTAAATTGACATAACGAATTGTATATGCTCGAACGAAATCAAACAAATTTTTCGAGAGCAAGCCACTCCCGTTCCCGGCGAATGAGTATGTTGCATCAAGTCCCCGGCACTTCCAAAGTGCCGGGGACTTTGGAAAGCGCATTTACTCTTCGATAATAGAATCGGCTTTGTCCACCAATTCTTGCGGGATGGCCGCTCCTTGTTCTGTGGCCGCCGCCGGATTCACCGTCAGCAAAACAGCGTCCTGAATCTGAATCTCAGCCGAGGCCAGGTCTAAATCACCCTTGAGGAAACTGACCAGCAAATCACCCGAATCCAGTCCTTCCTGGTAAGGATCGATGCCAAAAGCCGCGGCCGCGCCGCGTGGCGGCATGGAAGCGCTGGTTCCCACCAACAGCAAACCATTGTCATTGGCAACCTGCACGATGGCTTCAAAGCCGGACGTGACTGTATTATCACTAATGGCTAAAAAGGCGTCAATATTGCGGGCGGCCAGAGCTTCAGCGGCCGTTTGCAGTTCATTACTGTTGCTCACCGTGGCCACTTCCAACGTCAGCCCCATCTTGTCCGCCTCATCCTGAGCCAATTCTGCCAGGTAGACAGAATTGGCCTCGGCCGGATTGTAGATCAGGCCAATGGTTTGCGCATCCGGCTTGATTTCCTTGATCAAAGCCATCGAATCGGCCACAGGGTCGAGCAGTTGGTTGCCCAACACCCAGGCGGGATGATCATCCGGGGCATTGGCAATACCGGCGGCATACGGATTGCTCACGCCATTGAAAATGATGGGCGGATTTTCCGCATCTTTCGTGGCGTTATAGGCGGCCTGTAACGCCGGTGTGGTGGTGGCGACGATGACGTCTACCCCCTCATCCACAAATTGCTGGGCGATGGTGTTCAGCGTAGCCATGTCTCCTTCAGCGTTCCCTTCAATAATTTCCAGGTTTTCTCCTTCCACGTAACCGGCTTCCGCCAGCTTGTCCTTCACGCCCTGCTGAATGGCGTCCAGAGAAGGATGGCTGACGATGGTCATCATCCCCACAACGACTTTCTCATCTTGGGGTTCCGCTGACTGGCAGCCAACCCCTACCAAAACCAATAAGACCAATAGAACTGCCAATTTCTTGAACATAAAAAGCCTCCTTTCAGGATGAAGGACAACGGGCTGCTTTATGAAGCCAACAGCACGTTGTCGTCTAATAATTGTTTGTGTCGCACCTGGCTGAACATATCAATCAGGTCTTGGACGGTTAAACTGTCTTTTTCAGCGGCGGACAGATCGAGGATGATACGGCCGTTATCCATCATCAACGTCCGGTCGCCATACGTGAGGGCGTGCTGCATGTTGTGGGTAATCATCAGCGTGGTAAGCTGCTGTTCGCCCACCAGATCGCTGGTCAGGGCTAAAATTTTCTGGGCGGTACCGGGGTCCAGGGCGGCGGCGTGTTCATCCAGCAGAAGGATTTTGGGATGGGTCAACGTGGCCATTAACAGTGTCAATGCCTGACGCTGGCCGCCGCTTAAGAGAGAAACGCGGGTATCCAGCCGGTCTTCCAGACCCAAATGCAGGGGAGCCAGCGCTTCCCGGAACATCTGCTTACGCGCTTTGGTGACGCCGCTGCGCAGCCGGGCGCGCTGCCCGCGCAGCAAAGCCAGCGTCAGGTTTTGGGCAATAGTCATGGAAGCGGCCGTGCCCAGCAGC
>JAJRTP010000412.1 GCA_024278255.1 Chloroflexota bacterium
GAAAATATAAACCTGGAACAGCACCAAAACAACTACCGTCAATACCAAAGCAGCACCAATATAGCGTGAATAACTTTCTCTGGAACCCATAATCAACCTCGGCATTTCCCCGGAAACTTCAGAGTTTCCGGGGAAATAAACGTCTAAGCGTAAGTTGCCTGCGAGTCGTCAAACTCGCTGCGCTGGATCACCGTGCCCGTATCCACAACAACCTGTCCCTCCACAATTTTCATGGGAAATAAATCCAGGGGGCGCGGCGCCGGGCCGCTGACCACTTCCCCGACAGTAGTGAAGATAGAATTGTGACAGGGGCAATGGAACTGTCCCTCATCATCACGCCAGGGAACGGTGCAGCCTAGATGGGTGCAGCGATGGTACATAGCTAACATCCCACCATCTTCCGAGGTGGAGATGTAAAAGCGCCCTTTCAGGACGTGATTGACCGTTCCCGGCTGGAACTCTTCTACCTGGCCGGCAACCACTTCGCTGCCAAAGCTGCCCGGTTTGACCCGCGGCTTCAAAAAATTAAACAGAGCAATCCCGGCCTGCCCAAACAGGGCCACAACTGCTACACTCCAACCCAGCGCCAGAAAATGGCGGCGCGGCAATTTGGTTTCATCCTGATTCTTCATAATTATCCTCGCATTAGAAGTTCAACTTCTCTGAGAAGTTGAACTTCTGGGGTAGATCATAGTTCGTCCCAAGGGTTGTAGCCGTCTGGCATTTGCCAGGGCCAATACATTTCAAAGCCCGGCCCCCGGAAGAGAAAACCGCTGATTGTCAAGACAACGGCCGAAACAATCATCACGGTAAACAAAGCGATCATTATGTCGCGGGCGCTGCCTTTTTTGCGCCAGAGAATGACGACCGGCAGTAAAACAATAACTGCCAGAATAAGCCCTGGTATGACCCATTGTGCCACCCAGGGCGGCGCGACGCCGCGCAATGTTTCCCGGATGCTGAAGGCGTTGTCAAAAGCGATAAAAGCAACCATGGCGATGACGGTGTATACGGCCGTCCATACCACAATCCGTTTCCCCCGCTTTGAAGAAAACCAAACACCCGCAAACTCACGGGAATTATCCAGGTACGGTATAGACATCAGAAAACCCACCAATACACCCGGAATAACAATCCCCGCCAGCGTCGGGTGCATATGCTCCAACAGTTCCTGCAAGCCCACAAAATACCAGGGCGCTTTGGCCGGGTCTGTGGTAATTTGCGGATTGGCAATGGCGTCCAGCGGCGCTTGCTTGGCCAGCGAAAAAAGGAAAATTGCCAGCGTCACCCCCAACAGCAGCAGAATCTCCCACAGCAGTACAATGGGAAACGAAAAAACCGTATCATCCGGCCCTTTTCCTACCATGGGGCTGTCACCGCGCACCATTTCTACGATGGCGTAAGACTTGCTGGTGTCTTTCGGGAAAACTTCATCCTTTACAGGCAGTTCGTTTGTCATTTAACCCTCCCCATCCGGAACTTCAGTGGCCGCCAAGCCGCCATCTTTACGCACTCGCCACAGATGCAGCGAAACCACCAGCGCCAAAGAGAGCGGCAGCAAGGCAATATGCAGCGTATAAAAACGGATGAGCGTATCCTGGCCGACTTCCGTTCCGCCCAACAAGATTTCCCGCATCACCGGCCCCGCGCCCGGCGCATAACTGGCGATATTCGTGCCCACCGTAATTGCCCAGAAGGACAATTGGTCCCAGGGCAGCAAATAGCCGGTAAAACTGGCCCCCAACGTAAAGAGCAGCAGAATCACGCCAATAACCCAGTTAAACTGGCGCGGCGGCTTGTATGCCCCCGTGTAAAACACCCGCACCATATGTAAAATGACCACCAGTACCATGCCGTGCGCTGCCCAACGGTGCATATTGCGCGTGAACTGGCCCAACGGAACTGACAACTGAATTTCCTTCATAGAAGGATAGGCCCGTTCCACCGAGGGGACGTAATAAAACATCAGCAAAACACCGGTGAAAATCAGCACGCCATACAGAATAGTGGCTACCACCCCCAGGCCAAAAGAATATTGCCAGCGTAAACTTTTTCGGCTGACTTTGACCGGGTGCAGGTGAAAAAAGATATTGCTGGTCATCGTCAGAGAACGATCCAGCGGATTATCCGGCCAGCCATGCCGGAAAAGGGAACGCCACACCCGCGAATGGGTCAAGCCTTTTACCAGTTTGGATTGGGCCATGATTTCCTCTCCTGTTTCAGTGTGTAGTGTGCAGTTTTCAGTGTTCAGTATTCAGACTGTTTACCGAACACTGAACACTGAATACTAATTTGTTACCGTCAACGTCCCCGTCATGCCTGCCAGCGCGTGGCCGGGAACAGCGCATATAAAGGTGTATTCACCCGGTTCGGAAGGAGCCGTGAAGGTTTCCGTACCGCTTTCCCCTCCGTTTACCTCGTGCATTTCCAGAACCAGCATCTCATGCTGCTCATCTTCACTGGCGCCCACGGCATCTTCGGCCGTAACGCCGGGATTCAGAATAGCAAAGGAGTGGGGGATTGAACCGGTGTTTTCAAAGGTGATTGTGACTTCTTCACCGGCTTTAGCTGTGAGCGTATCCGGCACAAAGTTAAATTCGTCCTTGACGGTGACCGTAAATTCCTGCGGGCCGGCCGGCGCGGCGCTGCTTTCAGAATCGCCTCCGCCGCCACATGCGGCCAGCAGCAAAGCCCCTATCATTAAAGCCACAATAAGGAAAAACTGTTGTTTTGGTTTCATAAAAAATCTCCTGTTTGTTGCCCCGAAACCGGGTGGTTGCGGGAAAATTGTTGTTATTGTTGGTCAAATATGACTTCTTCCGTAAAGCGGAAGGTTTCCATGGTAATGGCGCCAGTAGGGCAGCGGAAGGCGCAGAGGCTGCAACGAATGCAGCGGGCCGGGTCCAGCAGCATGGCTGAAGCAGCTGGCCAATCGGCCGTTTGCCGGTCAATCACGGCCGTTACCAACTCATCCCCCGCCACGGCCGAAAGCGGCACCAGTTTCAGGCAATCTGTCGGGCAGACATCCACGCAGCCATTGCACAAAATGCACAACTCCCCGTCAAAAATCGGGTTGATCGTGCAAATCAGACAGCGGCCGGCCTGTTCCTGAGCCGTTGCCTCGTCGTAGCCAACCTCCACCGTAGAGACGCCGATGCGCCGGTTGACGGGCAGCATTTCCGGCATTTGCCGCTGCCAGCGCAGATAATCGCGCACCGGGCCAACGTCAGCGTACTCTTTTTCCGGGATGGGTGTGAAAAAGCCTTTACGTACCCGCCGGGGCTGCACGTTTTGCAGGTAGCTGTGAATGCTGTGCGCTGCCCGCTGGCCGTCAGCCACCGCATTGATAATCAGACGCGGGCCAAAGGCGATGTCCCCGCCGGTGTAAACGCCGGGGGCTGTCGTTGCCAGGCTCTTTTTGTCTACCACCAGCGTGCCGCGGGGGCTGACTTCCAGGCCGTCCTCCGGCTTGACCCATTCCAGATCGCCTGTCTGCCCAATGGCGACAATAACGCTGTCGCAGTCCCATATTTTTTCGGTGCCGGGGATGAATTGGGGGTTGAAACGGCCGTTTTCATCAAACGTCCGGGCCACATCCAGCGTCTCAACACCGGCAGCGTGTCCATTCCCCACAATCCGCTTGGGGATCACGTGATTATGAATGATGATCCCTTCCTCTTTCGCTTCCATAATTTCAATGGGATCAGCCATCATCTCATCCTGGTCTTCCACGACCAAGCAGTGTACTTCCTGCGTGGCTCCCAGGCGCACGGCCGTGCGGGCCACATCCAGCGCCATATCCAGGTCGCCGCCAGACTGCGGCGCCTGCCCCAGACGGGCGGCCGTGCGGGCTACGTCCATGGCTACATTCCCGCCGCCGATGACCACAATCTTCTGGCCCAAATCCAGGTTATAGCCTCCCAGATTGACATTGATCAGAAAATCAACGGCACGCAAAACTCCGTCCAGTTCTTCCCCTTCTACATTCAAGTTGCGGCTGCGAAAAGTACCGATACCGATAAACACCGCATCGAACTCCTGACGTAAATCGGCCAGGGAAAAGCCCCGCCCCAGGGC
>JAJRTP010000413.1 GCA_024278255.1 Chloroflexota bacterium
CGGAACAATTCTAGTATCTGGTGGCGGACGTACCCCCGTTCATACAGCCGCCGCGCCAGACGGAACTTGGCGTCCCGTCGTTGGGCCGAGACCGGCGTGGTGGTCTGTGCCTGCAAATGGGCCATGATGACGATAGCGAAGGGATTATCGTTTCGTTCCAGTTCAGTCCATTTCTCTTTGTAGTCTAGCAGTTTTACGGCCGGAAAGTCCAGTTGAATTTTGCAGCCCCATAATTCGTAGCCAAATCTGTCCGGGCGCCAGTTAGGGCGGTCATCACTGAGAATGGCCAGGCTGACGATACGGCGTTGATAATGATTGTACAACAAGGTGTTGTACTGGAACATACGCTGGGGAAAATGAAGCTCGTACTGCCCTTGCACTTCAATGTGGATGGCGATCCAGGCTTCGTCACCATTTTTGCGCCATACTTTGACCAGTTTGTCTACTCTTTTTCGCCCTGTCTGGCTGTCGCGGACGACTTTTTGCAATTCTTTGTCTAAAAATTCATGGCCGCGTGTCCAATCAATGTCGATATAAATGTGAGGGAAGAAGAATGCTATGAATTCGGGAAAGAATTGTTCGAGTATTTCTTTCCAGGGCGAGTCGTAATCTGTTTGTTCTGTCATTTTGGCTCTTGAGGGTGTGTCGTTGTAGTGTTTAGCCGTCTTGATTTGTCGTCCGGATGGTCTGGATGAATTTGTCCAGTTTGGCCTGTAATTCTTTGTCTGTGGCGCGTTGGCGCACGGCCGTTATTGTACCCAGTGCGCGCTGTTGAAAGCCTAATCGGGCATACGCCCGGCCCAGGTTGATTTGGTACGGCAGCCGGTACGGTTCCAGAGCGGCGGCGCGCTGCCAATGGAGTACGGCCGTCGCCCACAACCCTTTTTCCGCCAACCGCCGCGCCGCCAGATCATAATCGCGGCCCGTTTTGAGCCGCCGGCCCAGCCGGGCAACCTGGCGCTGCCGGGTGCGGGCAAAATCGGACGGTACCCAAAAGATAGCCGTGACCAGACCGAGTACGGCCGTCAGCAAACGGAACCCGCGCAAAAAGATACCCAAGCCATCCACCAGCCCTTTAGACACCTCGGTAATAGCCTGATCCCATACACCCAGATTCAACGGTGTGAGATCAAAAGGTACCAGAAGGCGCAGCAAACCGCCAAAAAGAACCAGAGCAAACATCAACGTACCGGCCGGATAAGCCCAAACCTGCCGAAAATAGGCGCCGATTGCCAGGATAAAAAACAGGCCCATCAGGATCGTATCAAAAATAGCCAGAAGTAGATTGCGTTCTACTATCACGTCAAAAATGGCCTGGATAAGATACAGTTGGCCTAAACCAAGCAGCAGTACCCAAAATATGACTAAGTTGGGGCTGCTTTTTTCGTATTGGAACGTTTTAACGAGCAGGTTTCGCTGGCAGTTGGGGCATTTTGCATCCTCTTCTGCCAGTTCCCGAGCGCAGTAGCCGCATATGTCTACATCGCGCGTCCATACGTCGTCATATGTTTCTTCGGCCTGGTAGGCGGCCGCTTCGCCCGGTGTCATGCTGGGTGTAGGGTCCACCCATTCCCACGTTTCTTCCTGCCTTTCCGGGTAGAGAAGAGCCTGAGCGGTGGAAACGGCCGTTCGCTGGCGCTGGATGGTTTGGCGGTGGACGGGAGTGTCTGGGGAAACGGCCGTCTCCTCCAGTTTAGCCAGCCCTTTTTGTGCCAGACTGTTCTCAGGATTGAGGGCAAGGACGTTTTCCAGGCAAACACGCCGGTCTTCAGGAGAACTGACGGCACCGCTGAGCCAGAGCCACGCTTGTTCGTTATGGTCGTCCGCTTCCAGCGCTTTCATCAACCATTCCCGGCCTTCAGTGCGGTTTCCGGCTTTTACGGCCGTAATCCCCTGTTGCAGCCACTGGTCAACGCCTGATTCGCTCATGTCGGTAAACGGTTATCGATAATCGGTAATCGGTAGTTGGTCACTGAATACCGATTACCGTCCACCGATTACCCACTCTCCGCCTCCGCTTCATCCTCATCGGCAGCCGACCCGTAAGAAGGCGCGTCAGCCAGACCCAAACGACGTTTGCGTTCCTCCAGTTGTATGTCGAGTTCCGCTTTGCCCAGGGCATCATCCATCTGATTGTCCAGGCGGTCTGCGTACATTTCACTGTAGGCCGAGGCTTTATCCAGGCGGGCCCGGATAGAGTCACCCATGCGGGCAATATCAGCGTCGCCAATACCTTCCAGATCGTCCAGGCTCTTGATCGCCTTGACGGTCTTTTCTTTGGATTCGGCCAGCCGCAGCAGTGCTTCCAGTTCTTTTTGTTCCTGGCGGATGGTACGCAGGCGAGCTTCCAATTTGAGCCGGGCACTGAGGAGCGCTTCATATTCGCGCTGCTGGCGTACCCACTGCTCGTGGTACTGCTCTTGCAGGCGACGAGTAACATTCAATTCGTCCTGAGCGGCCCGGGCCAGATCGGTTTTGCCCTGCATGAGCAGCATATCAATGTTTCGATCCAGTTGATCGCCTTTCTTTTTGTATTCTTTGTACTTGCGTTCCAGTGATTTCACTTCGCCGCCGACAGTAGCCGTGGCGTCTTCCAACTCATCCAGATTCTTTTCTGCGTCCCGGATGTACTGTTTGAGGACGGCAGAAGAATTGGCTTGCAGGGCCTGGTCTACCATGTCGTGCAAATTGGCTTTGATAAGGGTTTGGGTTTTTTCTAACAATGATGCCATTTGGATTCTCCTTGTGGGTATAAGTATTTGCTTTATTGCGTACTACGTATTGCGTAACGGGAAGGTTTTACGCCATGCTTTACATTGTAAACGATGAAGCTGTTTTTTCAATGGGGATTGTTGCCGGGTTGATGGGCAGGTAGGGTGATGATGAAGCTGAGGCCGTCGTCGTTGGTTATCTGGATACGGCCGTTATGCAGAGCTACATATCCCTTACTAATCAGTAATTTGGTGGTAGAGCCGGACATTTCTGACCATTCCGGCATTTCTGTGGCCAGCAATTCCGTGAAAAGCTGCTGGTGTTTCTCGTTGAGCGCGGTGGAAAATTGAATGGTTATAGAGACCGTTCGTTCATCTGTCTTTTCTACCCGCATGAAAATCGTGCGGTTGGTGGTGGGCTGGCAGTAAGTTGTGCCCAGTTCTATCAGGTGTTGGATGGCTGTGAACAACGTCGTTGTGTCCGCATATATAGGTGGTAGATCATCATTGAACTGGCAGTGGATAGGCCAGCCTTGAACATGCAGATCGTGTATTTTCATCTGGCAGGATTCATGCAGCATAGTGCCCAGGTTGGGAATGGGAAAGGCGCGCATTTGAAAGGCGGTTTCTGTTTCACCGGTACGCAATTCGGCCAGAGCAATCATATTCTCGATAAGGCGGGAAAGATGGATGCTGCCGGCATAGATGCCTTCCAAAGATTGTTTCAAATCCTGGTCTGTTTCAGCTTTTTGCAGAGAGTGGGCCAGCTTTTGTGAGCTTTCGCTGACGGCGTCGAGCGGTTGGCGAAATTCCGGCGTGATCAGGTTGATGATGCTGCGTTTTAATTCATTGAAGGTTTGTGCCTGAACCATTTGGGCGTGGAAATGTTTGTCCAGTTGTTTGGTGACGAAGCGTATCATGTCATCGCTGTCGTACGGTTTGACAATGTATTCGTCTACGCCGCGGCGGAAGCCTTCAAATTCGTCTTGCTTTTCCCCTTTAGCAGTAAGGAAAATGAAGGGAATATGCTGCCATTTGGGATTTTCCCGGACAGCTTGCAGGAATTGGTAGCCGTCCATGTGGGGCATCATAATATCGGATATGATGAGGTCGGGGACTGTTTGCCTGATTTGCTCTAAGCCTTCCAGTCCGTTGACTGCGGCGCGAATGTTGAACTGGTAACGGCCGTCATAGGTATCCAGTAAATCTTCTAGTCCCACGCGCTGTAAAGCGTTGTCTTCCACGACAAGAATGTTGGTCTGTTTGCGGTCGTTTCGGGCAACATCATTACCTGAACAACGGCCGGAATCTTCAGTGTAGACAGGTAGAATAACAGTAAAAGTGCTGCCACTTCCTTCGCTGCTTACTACTTCGATACGGCCGTTATGCAATTCCACTAACCCCTGGGCTACCGTCAGGCCAATACCAGCCCCTTGTTGTTCCATACTGTTCCGGTCATGCTGCACAAACAGGTCGAAAATATTGTCCAGGGCGTAGGCCGGAATCCCCATGCCTTCATCCTGGATGGCAATATGCAGTTCGCCGGCTACGGCCGTAGCGGAAATAGTCACCCGGCCCGTTTCCTTGCTCCGTTTTTTATAAGCGGCCGTAAACTTGATGGCATTATCCAGGATACGTTCAAAGATATTCTGAATACCGCGCCGGTTCCCCCAAATGGCTGGCAAATCCAGGGGGCTGTCAAAATCTAGCTGTACATTCAGGCTGGCAGCTTCTTCCCGCCGCTCCTCAACGATATTGTGCAGCAGTATGGCAATATCTTCAATGGGGCGGGCTTGACGGTAAAACTTTTCCTGCGCTTCCCCGCTGCGCAGTTCCATCACCATAATAAAATCTTCTACCAGACGGGAGAGGCGGACGTTGCCGGCCTGGATGCCGCGCAGATATTCGCTGTAGTCACGGCCGTTCTCCGCTTGTAGGGCATTGTCCGCCAGCATCTCGTAATACGCCGTTACATAGGTCAGCGGCGTGCGGAATTCATGGTTCAGGATTTGCAGTAAATCTTTTTTGAGAGAATCAGCCAGTTGTTGCTGGGTTTGCAACCGGGCTTGGGTACGGTCAAGTTGAATCCGGATCAATTCCAGCAACTGGGTAACCACAAACGGTTTCGTGATGTATAGATCGGCGTCACTCAGTTTTCCCTGGCGTTTGTCCTCTTTCTCTCCTTTGGCCGTGACAAAAATAAAGGGGATATGACGCCACTCCGATTTCTGGCGTACTTCGTCCAAAAATTCATAACCGCCCATATTGGGCATCATCACATCCGACACAATGAGGTCGGGGAGATGGTCACTCATAAGCGCCAGGGCTTGACGGCCGTCGCTGGCTGGCAATACAGAAATATCATATCCGGTGTTGGATATTTCCAATAAATCTTTCATGCCATCCAGCATTGCTTTATTATCTTCAACTAATAAGATGGTGATCTGTGCCATAGTTTGACCGAATCTGCGAGGTATTAATAATCTCGCGGGTTTTTCCAAATTACAGCACAGAGAAATGGTGAGGAAGTGTGAATTCGGTACTGACTGTGGGCAAGTACAAACAACCAGCCGTAATTTCTATTACGACTGGTTGCAGGGGGGAAAGAGCATTGGCTCTTTGAGCTATTGTGGGGTTGTAGGGGCGTACCCTTGTGGTCGCCCTCGACTGGGCGGGCACAAGGCCACGCCCCTACCCCATAATTCATCAGAGAACCAGAG
>JAJRTP010000414.1 GCA_024278255.1 Chloroflexota bacterium
GAAGGGGAGGCCGCTGTTGAGCAGGTCGGGGATTTCGCCTAAATCTTCGATGACGGGGATGAGGTTGGGATGGTCGTTTTTGAGGCTGATGATGTTGGCGGCGTAGCGGGAGCCGGCCGGTTTGAAGCCGTTGCAAATAATGAATCTGTCCGAGGGCAAGAGACCGCGGTTGATCATGATTTGGGCGATGTTCACGTCTACGGAGGAAGACATTTCGTGGTGCGCTCCCGCGCCGAGGGTGGTGCGGATGACTTCTTCGGCGGCGTTGGCTTTGGAGGCGTAGGTGTAGTGGAAACGGCCGTCATATCCCAATTCCTCAATCGCCTCGGCAAACACCTCATTCATATACCGGATTTGCCGCCGGATGCGGGGCAGGTAGACGATTTCCAGGGGGCTGGGCAAAACCTGGTCAAATTCCTGCTCATCCGGTTTGTCGAAGAAGAGTTGGGTCAGATCGAGGCCGTCCAGGTGGAGACGGCCGTTGTTCACGCGCAAGTAGCTGTTGAACGTGTGCGAATCGGGTACGGGGGTTTCTGCTTCCCAGCCCACAATGGGGTGCGCATCTGTCATCAGAGTTTCTCCATGTCAATGTGTGTGTTTTACCTGAAAGAGAGTATAAAAGGACACGTGGTAAAACTGCAAGGTGGAAATGCGTATTGCGTATTACGTATTGCGTAGTAGGATGGTAGGCAATACGCAATACGCGATACGAGGAGAGTTTTTATGCGGGAGATACGGCCGTTGCGCCAGGAAGATTGGGACGGATATGTGCAAATATCCATGAACGCCTATCCGGGGATGCGGGTGAATACGGCCGTAGAGCAAGACCGGCTGCGTAACCGCGCCCAACGCATGAATGCCGATCCCACCATCACCTTTTACGGCTTGTTTGAGGACGGGTCGCTGCGCGGGGTGATGCGCCTGCACGATTTTACGATGCGGCTGCACGGGGCGGAACTGCCGGTAGGCGGTGTGGGGGCGGTGGCGGTGGATTTGTTCCACAAGAAGCGGCGCATTGCTTATGATTTGATACAGTTTTTTCTGGATCATTACCGGGAGCGGGGCGCGCCGCTGGCGGTGTTGTACCCGTTCCGGCCTGATTTTTATAAGGAGATGGGGTTTGGTTACGGCCGTAAACTTAACCAGTACCGCATCAAACCGGCCGATCTGCCCGCTGGCGACCAACGACAAAACGTTGCCCCGCTGACCAAGCGAGACCGCCACGCCCTGGTTGCCTGTTACAATCGCTTTATGGCCCAAAATAACGGGTTGATGGCCCTGTCCGATTTTGCCGTTAACGCCTTTTTCCACGGCCCCAAGCTGCGGCTGGCCGGTTACTGGCAGGATGGCTTGCTGCGGGGCTACCTTGTCTTTCTCTTTGAACCCCTCGGCGAGGAGAATTTTTTGCGGAACAATCTCATTGTGCGTCGTCTGGTGTATGAGACGCCGGAAGCGCTGCGCGGTTTGCTGGCTTTCCTGCGCTCTCAGGCAGATCAGATTGAACGGGTGATTTTGCACACGCAGGAGGAAGATTTTCATTTGCTGCTGGCGGACCCGCGGAACGGCCGTATTCCTTTAATGCCCTCGGTGTACCAGGAGACGAATGTGCAGGGGATGGGCATTATGTACCGGCTGATTGATTTGCCCCGTTACTTTGCTCTGTTGCGCGAGCATAACTTTGGTGGCCAGACGGTACGCTTGCAAGTAACTTTGACCGACAGTTTTTATCCGGTGAATGGCGGCAGTTGGCTGATCGATTTTGTTGACGGCCGTGCCCGGCTGCGTGAGTCCGGCGATTGTGACGTAGAAATTCAGCTGGACGTGGCCGAGTTTTCTTCGTTGGTCGTGGGCGCGACTGATTTCCGGCGGCTGATGATGTATGGCCTGGCCACTATTTCGGATCGCCATTACATTGATATTGTTCACCGGCTGTTTTACACGGAGAAAAAACCGCTTTGTATGTCGTCGTTTTGAGTTGGTAATTACCCAATTACGAGAATACCTATGACTGAATCCATACCCCCCACCCCTGCGCCAAACGGCCGTGCCCGGCGCGTTCGCTTTGTGCAAAAACTCATCTATTATCTGGCGAAGTACTGGTTTCCTCTGTTTCTGGCTGTGCCTGTGTTCTTCCTGGTGTTGGGCGTTTTGGCTCCGGCGCTGCTGGCTGAGGGGGAGACGGGGGCGGCAACGGCCGTGTACCGTTTTCTGGCGATAGACAACCACCAGATGCCAGATCGTTCCTACTTTCTCTTTGGTCAGGTCAACGGTATCCAGACGTACCCGCCGGAAACGCTTGTTGCGGCCGGGGCCGACCGGCAGAATTGGGAAGCGTTTACGGGGAATGAGGCGCTGGGGTACAAAACGGGGCTGAATCACCGCATGATTGCCGTTTTTCTGGGGATGGTCATCGGCGGGCTGGCCTGGGGCTTGTCCAAAGGGCGGCTGGGTATCGGCTTCATCATTTTTGTTCTGCTCACACTGCCCATCCTGGCTGACGGCTTCAGCCACATGATTAGTGAGGCGGAGGGAACCGGGGCGCGGACGACGAATGAATGGGCC
>JAJRTP010000415.1 GCA_024278255.1 Chloroflexota bacterium
ATAAATGTTGCTTTGCGTTCTTTGCGTGACATGGGGCGGGCCATTTATCTTCTCCTTTTGAATTGCTTTGACCCCTATTATCTCATTCCCCACAAAACGTTGCTATACTCGGATAGTCACTGTTTGTTGGATTTTCCTCAACATTACAATAGAATTCCATTTGCATTTTGTCTACCGCAAGTTATTGAGAAGATACTTAGCCCGTTTGAAATCTTTGAGGATGACTCTGGGGATTGCTGCGCCAGTGACAAATCCGTTTTTCAGGTATTGACGTGTTGTTTCACTATCTAAATAGTAGCGAAGGAAAGGAGAGGTTACTATTTCAGGATTGGGCCTGAGTACTGCAACCGATGAGAGAAGAACGACATCTTTCTTCTTTTTTACTTCACACACCGTATCGAGAGCTGAATTTCCATCTTTTGCAATTAAAACATCTCCCACTTCTGGCTGACAGCCAAGACGAACAAGTTTGACAAAATCTTCTTTCGATATTTGACGGCATGATTCAAGATTGATACCAAAACTTGTCAAATCTTTTACGGAAGCCATTGGCAAGCCTTGCTCAACTGATTTGGGGCTATGATGTGCTCCGTCGGTTATCCGTAAGCAAACATCATCAAGTGTTAGTTCTTTCCAATTAGTTTGCATTGTTAGTTTTGTTCTAATAGATGTGTGGCATGTTCCGATATTTTTTCTTCTAGTTCCCGCGCTTCTGCATTCAATAACTCCAACAACTCATTCAATTCTTGTAACCGCTCAAAGAAGTCAAAGTCATCGGGGGCGCAGTCGGCGACGCCCACGTAGCGTCCTGGGTTCAGGCTCCAGCCCTGGGCTTCAATCTCGGCAATCGTAGCTACCTTGCACAGCCCCGGTACATCGGCATAAGCGCCATCGGGGAATAGCTCACGCATCAACGCCGCATCGCCCCAGCCGCTCTCCAGCGGGATGGGCCGCTCCCCCATCTCCACCGCTTCGCCGCGGTACAGGCGGGCAATGTCGGCCAGAAACTGGATTTGGTCATCCGTAAAGTCGCGCACGGCGCGGCTCACCTGCCGGTAAAATTTGCGGGCGTCAATGAACAACACTGTCTCTTCCCGCGCCGTCCCCCGCTTCCCCTTGTCCAGAAACCAGAGGGTGCAGGGCAGCGTCACCGTGTAGAAAAAGTTGGAACCGATGGCGATCATCACGTCTACCGCTTTCTCCTCGGCAATCAGCTTGCGCCGGATTTCCTGCTCCGAATGGCGGGCGTCGCTGGCCGAATTAGCCATGACAAAGCCGGCCCGCCCTGTCTCGTTCAGCGCCGCGTAAAACATCTGAATCCACAAGTAGTTGGCATTATCCACCTTGGGCATCCCCAGGGGAAAGCGGGGATTGCCTTTCAAATCTTCCCGGTTCACCCCGTTGACGTTGAACGGCGGATTAGCCATCACCGCATCAAATTTACCCACCATGCGGTGCGGGTCTTCGTAATAGCTGTTCGCCTGGCGGATGTCCCCTTCCAGCCCGTGGATAGCCAGATTCATCTTGCACAACCGCACCGTCTGGCTCGTTTTTTCCTGCCCGTAAATGGACAGCGTCCCCGCCCCGTTCCCGTTCTGGTGTTCCCGCCGGAACCGTTCCGACTGGACAAACATACCGCCGGGGCCGCAGGCCGGGTCCAGGATGCGGCCCCGGTACGGTTCGATAATCTCCACAATCAGGCGCACAATAGAGCTGGGGGTGAAGAATTCGCCGCCGCGCCGCCCTTCGCTCATGGCAAACTGGCCCAGAAAGTATTCGTAAATACGGCCGAACACGTCGTCGTTAATTTCCATATCGGGGAAGTTGAGATGTTTAAGCAGGGTAGCCAGGGTGCGGTTGCGCAGCCGGTTGTACGTTTTGGGCAGGATGTCTTTGAGGATCGGGTTTTCCCGCTCGATGGCCCGCATTGCCTCGTTGATCGCTTTGCCCACGTCTTCCCCTTCCGGTAAATCCACCAAATTCTGGAAACGGGCTTCGTCCGGCACGTACAAAACCCCCTGGGCCTGATAATCCAGTTTGGAAAGACCCCGGCGGCGAGAACGGCCGCTTTCCCCCGTTTGGCTCGCTTGCAGTTCCTGTTCCGCTTTGCTGAATTTGTAGTCGGCGTACCGGAGAAAGATGAGGCCCAGCACCGGCACAGAATATTCCTGGGCGCTGAGGTTGGAGTTGGCCCGCAGTTGGTCGGCCGCCTCCCATAATCTGGATTCGATGTCAATGATGCGGGTGGCCATAGAGGCGTTCTCCTGTAAATTTATACCGGCTGCAGCCGCGGTATCCCTACCGCGTTTACAGCCGGCGCGGTAAGGGTACCGCGACTGATTCAATAATAATTACTTACGTGTCTAAAGGCAAGACGGCCGCCTAAAAAAACCGGACTCACTCCTGTAAGATACCAATTGCCAAATCCAATGTCAACTTTTACCCTGATTGCGGGTGTGGATCATTTTTTGATGCGGGAAACAGGAGAAAGTAAATATTTGTAAGGTAAATCTGGAAACGTCGCCCAAAGTTGGTTTTTATTAATTTTCCGCCAAATGGCCGGCTAAAAAGGTGGAATATTGGTCAGCTCGATAAAACCTGATTGAATGCTTGATTTATGCGTGGTTGGGGACAGCAACGGCCGTTGCCCAGCCAGCGGCGCATCATGCGCACTTACGGCGCCCAGTTCTACCTGCGCCCCGGTGAGCTTGCCGAAGAAGGTGACCTGCCGCCGGATGATGAATTATCCGATCTGGTACCGGAAGAAATGGCGTTGGCCGGGGAACCTGTGGTGAATGAATTTGCGACTGTGGGGGATACGGCCGTGGATGAAGGGCTGGTGTTGGTACCAGTCAATGGGTCGGCTTATAACTAAGATAGCTGTCAGGGTTTATGAGTAACCAGGCTGCCCATTTTCCCGGAAACTGAACCAGTAGATTACATCGCAGGACAAGCAGTTTCCGGGAAAATCAAATAAGAGGAAGAGACCGCTCACCAACAGGTGGGCGGTTTTTTTGTACTTCCCTGGTTAAGGCTATTTCCATCACACCTGATGTCCTCAAACTGAACGACATCATTATCTTTGACCTGTTTTTTGGCACGTTCAAATCCTTCTAAAAAACCGGGAATAGCTTCTAGTTCTTTCGTTGCAAGTAGTTCGATTACTGTGTCGGTTTTACTCACGTTTACTGCAACACTTTGGGATCCGACAAATCATACCCTCGGCTCATGAGCAGCATAGCCGCATGGGCCCGACGCAGGACCGTTTCATCATACTCTCGCAACAAATCTTGCTGTCTGGCATTTTCATCTGAGGTGAGGGGGCGTTCCTGGGCAATGTTATGCAGCCGATCCATCTCTGCTAATTGTTCTGACGATAACGTGCTGCGGGCTAATGACCAAAGGGCGGCGTCTGACAAGTGTTCCATTGCCAACAACTCTTCGCGTAATGATGGTGGCAAATCATCTTCCACCGGCACAGCAGGAGGCAGTTGGCGAGACAAAGTTTGCTGTACCAAATCGTCTATTGAACGGCGTTCGACATTGGCTTGTTGTTGTAACCGGCGAAATAAATTTTCGGGTACATTAACTGTATAAAGTGTCATATGATAACCTCGCGTACAATTGGACTTAGGCTGACGGCCGTAACCAAAACCCAAATCTTACCATTTACTGCCTGATTATAGCATAACTTTATCGCTGAAAATTACGCAACAATCTATCCCTACAAAACAAAAATCGGGCAGCCAAACGCCGCCCGATTGATTATTCAATATTCCAATACCCCAATAACTCATCCTTCGACAAGCTCAGGACAAGATTACCTGTCCGGGTGACGCAGTACCTCATCTACCAGACCGTACTCCTGAGCTTGTTCGGCCGTCATATACAAGTCGCGGTCGGTGTCCTCGGCGATTTTTTCCGAGGTCTGGCCGGTGTGGTAAGCCAGGATGTCATTGAGGGAAGAGCGCAGGCGCAAAATTTCCTGGGCTTGAATGGCAATGTCTGACGCCTGGCCCTGCGCGCCGCCCAGCGGTTGGTGCATGTGAATGGTGGCGTTGGGCAGGGCGTAGCGCATCCCTTTGGTCCCGGCCGTCAGCAACACAGTGCCAAAGCTGGCCGTAAAGCCCACCGCTACGGTAGAGACAGGGCATTCCACTTGCTGGATGGCATCGTAAATGGCCATACCGGCGTACACCTGCCCGCCGGGGCTGTTGATATACATGCGAATCGGCTTGGTGGCGTCTTCACGGGCCAGGAAGAGAAGTTGGGCGACCGTCAGGTTGGCAATCTGGTCGTTAATGGGCGTGCCCAGGATGATGATGCGTTCTCTGAGGAGCAGAGAAAAGATGTCGAAGGCGCGTTCACCCCGGCCGGTGGTTTCGATGACCATGGGCACAAGGGAAGTTGGTATATTCATCATAGCAGATATTTCTCCTTGAAAGCGAACCGCAGATTTCACAGATTATTCGCAACTTACAAAGTCTGCGGTTTTTTATTCAATGGTAGTGGGCGTTAACCCATTGTGTTTATTTTAAGGTGTAAGGCGATTTGCCAAATCGCCCTACAGACTTTTGGTGACAGTTGGTGAGTTTAGCCTGTTTGCGTTAGATTTGTATTATTCTTGTTCCTTTACGGCCGTTTCCTCATCCATTTCTTCAACAACTTCTTCTACCGTTTCCTCAGCCGCTTCTGCAACAACATCTTCTTCTTCTGCCGCCTCTTCAGCCGCTTCAACAACCGCGTCTTCTTCGGCCTCAGCCATCTCTTCGGCCATTTCTTCAGCCTCTTCTTCTATCAGCGCTTCTTCTGCTGCTTCTTCAGCCGCTTCAATTTCGGCTGCCGCTTCTGCTTCGGCTTCAGCTTCCAATTCGGCCAGGTCAGGCGCGTTGCCGCTGAGGATGGCCACCATACGCTGGTAAGCCTTGTCGGTGAGAATTTCACTGCTGATCATGTCCAGACCGGGGCCTTGTTTGTAATATTCGCCAATGGCCGCGGCCAATTCTTCATTGTCACCGTAGCTCTCCGTGCGCTCGCCAATTTTGGCGTCAACGTCCGCTTCGGCAATGGTGATTTTTTCATCCAGGACGAATTGGCGCAGAACGAGTTGGGATTCTACGGCCGTAACCGCCGCCTCCCGAAAATCTTCCCGCAGTTGCTCTTCAGAGGTTCCTTGCAGTTTCAGATAATCATCCCATTCCCATTCTGCCTGTTCCACCTGCCGTTTGAATTGGGCGATGCGGTTGTCAAGTTCCTCGTTAACGGCCGCCGGCGGATAAACCAGCGTCGCCATTTCCCGCATATCCTTCACCATTTCATCCATCAATTCGTTTCTGGCCTGATCTGCCGCAGCCTTTTCCAATTCCTCAAGGACGCCTTCTTTCATATCGTCCAGCGTCTCATACCCTTCCAGTTCTGCCAGATTATCATCCAGCAGGGGTACCAGACGGTTTTCCACCTGGAGCAGGGTTAGTTCCACTGTGGCTTCTTTACCCTGCAACTCTTCTTCCTCAAAATCATCCGGGAAAGTGAAGCTGAAGGTTTTTTCGTCTCCAGGAGACATGCCGACGATATTTTCGGCAAAGGAGGTGCCGGGGAACAATTTGTCACTGTCCAAAATGAGTTGCAGACTTTCCGTGTCGAATAGGACAATATCTTCTGCGGCGGCCTCTTCTTTGTCTTCAGATTCGCCGTCGGTGTCTTCTGCCTCATCTTCCGTTTCACTGTCTACGGCATCACTCTCTTCTACGGCCGTTTCCTCCCCTTCTTCCTCTTCTTCTTCTGCCGCTGCTTCTACCAGGATAACGCCTTTACCGGCAATCGTCACCACATCGCCTTCTTCGGCCGGCCGGTCCACCTCTTCCAGTTCCGCATAGCGCTCTTGCGCCGCTTCCAGGGCTTCAGCCACGGCCTCATCACTGATCTCCACCTCATCAATTTCTTTGCGCAGCGAACGATAATCGCCCAAATCTACTTTCGGGGTGAGGGGCAGGGTGAAGGTCAGGGTCAACGGTTCATCATCAATCTCATCCAGGCTGGCCTGTGCGTAAATGTCCGGTTCCACTTCGGCCAACGCTTCTTCGTAAACAGGCTGGATCAGGGCCTCAATCGCTTCGCCGCGCAGATACTCTTTCCCCACCCGGCTCACGACAACGTGGTAGGGCGCCTTGCCCCGGCGAAAACCGGGCACGTTAATATCCCGCGCCAGCTTGCGGGCTTTGGCTTTCATCTCTTGCAGGACCCGCTTTTCGGGCACTTCGATGGTCATGGTAAGCTGTCGCTGGTCATCTTCTTCAGTATGAATATTTAATGTCACTGGATTACCTCTTTCATCAGATTTGTTCAACAAAAAAGCGTTGCGGGGGCAACGCTTACACGTTTCGTAAAGTAAAATGGGGATGGAGGGACTCGAACCCACACGCCTTGCGGCACATGATTCTAAGTCATGCGCGTCTACCATTCCGCCACATCCCCGGCAAGGGAATTATTATACCACTGGCGGGGGATGTGCCAAACGAGAAAAATGAACTGCTTCTTAACCGCGGAGGGCGCGGAGAACGCGGAGATTTTTATTATGGAGAGGCATTGGATATTCCTGAAAACCGATTACCGGAAGTTCGCCAGACGCACCGGCAGACGACGCGCCCCCCAATGGCCGGGTGAATGGTCAAAGACCCCGGCGCACTGGGTACCGCACTGTTGGCAACGGCCGTCTTCCGTCAAATGCCATTCAATCAGGTTATACCAATCCCGCACGATGACCGGTTGGCCGCAGTTGTGGCAAAAAGTCGTGTCCCCTTCCCGGTCATGGATGTTGCCCGTGTAGGCATAGCGCACCCCGTTACGCAGGGCAATGTGCCGGGTGCGGCGCAGCGTATCCAGCGGGGTGGGCGGTACGTCCATCATCTTGTAGTCCGGATGGAAGGCGGAAAAGTGCATGGGCACGTCCGGCCCCAATTCTTGCACCACCCAGCGCGTCATCGCCTCAATCTCCTCTTCTGAATCATTCCAGCCGGGAATAACCAGGTTGGTGATCTCAAACCAGACGTCCGTCTCGTGCTTCAAATACAGCAGCGTGTCCAGCACCGGCTGCAACTGCCCGGCACACAGCCGCTCGTAAAACTCCTCGGAAAACCCTTTCAGGTCTACGTTGGCCGCGTCTACATATTTATAAAACTCGCGGCGCGGTTCATCCGTCATGTAACCAGCCGTCACCGCCACTGTTTTGATGCCTTTTTCGTGACAGGCCTGGGCTACGTCAATGGCATATTCCATAAAGATAACCGGATCGTTGTAGGTGAAGGCCACGCTGCGGCAATTTAGCTCTTCAGCCGCACGGGCGATGGTTTCCGGTGAGGCCTGGTCGGCCAGGGTGTCAAATTCGCGGGATTTACTGATGTCCCAGTTCTGGCAGAATTTGCAGGCCAGGTTGCAGCCGGCCGTACCAAAAGACAACACGGCTGAACCGGGCAGGAAGTGGTTGAGTGGTTTCTTCTCGATGGGGTCTACGCAAAAGCCACTGGAACGGCCGTAAGTGGTCAACACAATCTGGTCATCCTGGGCCATGCGCACAAAGCACATCCCCCGCTGCCCGTTGTGTAATTTGCAAAAGCGAGGGCACAAGTCGCACTGGATACGGCCGTCCGCCAGTTTGTGCCGGTATTTCGTTGGATAAATGTCTGTATTCGTCATGGTAATCATCCCCCAATGTTTACGTTATTTCTACGTTGCCAGTTTACACTATACGTGTCTGATCTGTATAAGAATATTGCGTATTGCGTATTGTGTAAAAGAGCGGCCGTTACGCAATACGCAATACACACGAAAAGGAGGTTGCTCCATGAGTAAAATACGTCAACCAGCCGTAGCCGGGATGTTTTATCCCGATAATCCGCGTGTTTTGCAGGAAACGGTCAATGAATTTTTGGCAGCGGCCGTACCTTATGATGGCCCCGCGCCCCGCGCCGTCATTGCGCCCCATGCCGGATATGTCTATTCCGGGCCGGTAGCTGGCTCTGCCTTTGCCCCGTGGCAGGGGGAAACGGCCGTCAACCGCATCATCCTCATCGGCCCGGCGCACACCATGGCGATTCGTGGTCTGGCGGGGGTCAGTGTGGACGCTTTTGCTACGCCGCTGGGTCTGGTGCCGGTGGACAGAGAAGGGATGGAGTGGTTACGGCCGTTGCCCCAGGTACACATCCTCGACGCCGCCCACGCCCGTGAACATTGCCTGGAAGTAGAACTCCCCTTTCTGCAAACCCTCTTCAACGAATTAAGCATCAT
>JAJRTP010000416.1 GCA_024278255.1 Chloroflexota bacterium
AAAATCATACGGTCAAATGTGGAAAGGATTCCCTCTATCTTATCCTGGTGTATACTAAGAAATGTATTCATGGTCCGACCTGTGGCATAGTGGTTGGTGTTGAGTCTTTGACTCCAATTATAGGCGTCTGTAATGACGTTACTTCAGCCTTCATTATGCTGCAAGGATGGACCGCCTTTTTGGTTGCGGCCAAGAGGCCGCGCTATGATTCTTCTCGGAGATAAACGATTTCTGCTCGGGAAAAATTTGCTTGATAATAGCCACCCTGTGTTTGTAAAGCGACTTGCTTCATTTGGTAAACAACCCCTTCTATCCAACTAAACACAGCTCGATAAGAAGAACGCCGCCAAGCTTGACCTGATTCACTCTGGGTTCCAAATTCATGCAATTCGCTTACGTCTTGTTTTAAGAGACTATACAAATCTGAAAATTCGTAAATAGCTGCTTGCAAAGCTTGATTTTCTTCAATTTTCCGTTTTACATTTGCGGGAATACTATCCTTTACATAGTTGGGCATTATGGCAAAGGGATCGCTAATTTCATAAGTCATGTTTTAAAAACTCCCGATGATACATAATCTATACCACCAAGGAATAGGAGGCTGGCAAGCCAGCCTCCCCTTTTTGTGTCGTTAAAAATCACAATTGCCGGCCATGCAGGCGAACTCTTGCGCGGCCGTGGTCAGGTCTTCTTCTTCGTAACGATAGATTTTGGAGAAATCTATTTCCGGGAATTTGGCGGCAAGCTGCTCGTACTCTTCCTGGGAAATGTCCACGTAAGGCATCTGGTCGTATTGGGCGTCGAAGGCGGGCAGGAAGGCCATGCCGCCAATCTTGTCCTGATGTTCCCAAATCCAGCGGATGATGTCCAGCACTTCGTCTTGCTGGTAGGTGATGGTGACGCTGGGATTGTGTTCCGTGTAATGGGTCTTGTTTTGCAGCCAGTATTCACATTGTTCCAGGGCGGTGCGGTCGTTGCGCGTCACGGCCATATCCGGAGCCTTCACCGGAAAATGCACCACCCAGGTCGTGGCATTCTCGCGGGTCTGGCCGTTTTCCGGGTCCATAGGCGCCCCGGCATCCTGCAACACCTTGAAGACGGGCGAATGCGCCCCCACCCGCACGTTGCGAATGTAGTACGGCGCCCAACGGGCATGAATACCGGAAGCGGAGTTGACCAGTTGCGAAGAGTTGCCCGAAGGTTTCACGGCCGTAACCGCCGCCGACCGGGGAATATCCAACATTTGCGCATAAATCCGGTTCGTCTCCACCGCCACTTCCCGCAACTTTTCCTGGATGGCCGGGTCCTGCGCCGCCGGGCTGTCCATCTGGCCGTTCAAATCCACACCCAGAAGCCGCTCCTCCTCACAATTCTGCTTCCACTGCGGCCGTAAACCGGGGAAATACGTGGCCATAGATTGAATCGTGCCAATAATCGCCGCCAATTCCACCTTTTCCCGCAGCGTTTCATACGTATCATCGGCGCGGGCAATGGCGCTGGTCAGGTTGCAGAACTGGAACGGCCGTAACAAAATCTCGCCACAGTTATGCACATACAACCCATTGGCGTCAAAAGCATGAACCCCCGGAATCGTACAATCATACACATCCTCATAACCGACGGCCGTTACCGACTTAATCCGCGCTGTAAACCGTTCCCGGTTTGGTGTGCGCCGGTACTGGGACACCTTATCCGCCAGTCTTGCCGCTTTGTCCGGGTCAGAAAACCCCACCCGCTGCTGGAATACCTGGATGTTGTCATTGCTGACGACCAACTCATGCTGCGCCTTCGTCCAGTACTCTTTCGATCCGCCACGGCCGTCCGGCAGCATCCGGTAGCCGGCTTCCCGCCGGTTCTGGTAAATCGTGCCGTTGATGCCCAGCCGCAGCAGCATCCGCTGCACCGCTTGCAGCAGTTCCAGGTCAGATTGGGCCAGCCGCACGCTGACGCCCTTCTCCTGATTGCCAATCACCGTGCCGTCCGCATCAAACAAGCCGCGCAGAAAACCGGCATAAAAGGCGCTGGACGTTTGTTCAATCTGCGGCGTGACCGTTTTGTCGTCCGGGGTGATGCCATACGTCTCGGCAATATGCCCCAATTCTGTGGAAGTGATTTGCCAATACTGATTGGTCTTGTGGTAAGAAGGCTGCATATCACGGCGCACCGCTACATTAGCCGTCAACATCCCGTGAGCCATTTCCACCATCATCTGGCTGCGCTCGCCCCAAAAGCGCAAAATCGCCTGATCGCTCTTCGCTTCATGCCGGGCAAACGTGCCATCACCCACCAGCAAGCCCAGAAGCCAGGCTGTGGCCGCTCCGTGATCATCCGCCTGCCATACTGCGCCCCGTTGATTGTGCAAGCGAATCATATCGCCGGGCTGCAAATCGGCCGTATCCCGCCATTCCGTAGTTTGCTTTTTGCGCGTCTGTTTCGTTACGCACAAAATCGGGTGATCGGCCGTCGCCCTGAGCGTATGCCCTTCCTCCGTTTCCACCAGATAAACTGCCTTATGGCCGGTAGGGAAGAAGCCGTCTTCCGTGGAAAGATGCACCTCACCATCCACCAGAGCGGCAAAAGGCTGGTCAAGCAAATCACCAACCTGCTGCGGCCCTTGCCCGGTCATCACCCAGGTATCGGCCGTGACGCAGGGATTGGTACCCAGTTCGGCATATTTGCGCCGCGCCGGCCGGTTCTCAATCGCCGCCTTCCTGTTAAAGATGCCCGGTTCGCCCCGGCCCGACTCCACCATATCCAAAACAAAGCGGGTAATCTCCGCCTGGGTCAACTCTCGTTCCGGCCAGACGGCCGAATTGTTGGCGTTCCAGCGCTGGCTGTTGTTGCGCCAGAAGTCGCCGTCCTTACTGTTGCGCATTTCCATGTCATCGTAATCAAAGAGCGAGATCATCGCCGTGCGCCGCACCCCGCCGGAAACGGCCGCATCCCCCACGGCACACATAATGTCATGGGCATCTAACGGCCGTAAAAAGCTCCCCTGACGCGACAACAACCGGGTACGGGCAAAATCCAGCATCTTGCGCAGCGGTTCCGGCCCCGACGCCCGGCCCCCCTTCACCCGCAAAGGCGCCCCGGCCGGCCGCACCTGCGAATAATCAAACAACACATCCTCCCCGTTAAACCAGGCCGTCAGCCCCACACGCACCGCGGCCGCCCAGCCTTCCGACGAATCCGGCACCACAAACGTCTCCGGCGGTTTGCCCGATTGGCGAGCAATGCGGGGGAACTGCTCCACATAGCGCCGCTCCACCGAATAGCCCACACCACAGCCGCTCATGGAGATGATCAACGCCTCCACAAAAGAATCCAGCGAATCCACTGGCATGTAGGAGCAGTTGTACAGGGCGATGTTATTGCGCCGCGCCGCCGGGCCGGCCATGGCCAGCAGGCGCATGGAAGGCATCACCTTCATCTCCAGAATGCCCCGGCGAAGGCGCTCATACGTTTCATCAGGCAGGCGATAATCAGAAATTTCCTTGAGGAAATCCACTGCCCGGTTGACCGTCTCCACCCACGTTTCCCGCCGGCCCAAATCGTAGTTGAAGCGGGAATATTTGTCATAAAACTGGAATTTTTGCAGTTGTGTGGGGAAGTAGCTATCGGATTCGGCAAATGCCTGGCGCACTTCGTCCGGCACAGGCCGCTTCACCCGCATTTTGGCATGTTCCGCCCGGTAGAGGATGTAATGTTTGGCCGCTTCGTATTCACCAGCCGCTTGCAGCACCATTTCCACAATATCCTGGATGCCTTCGACTGTAGGCAGGTCGTATTTGGCAGCTACCACGTTGACAATTTGGTGGGTCAGTTCGGGTACCGGCGTTTGGGGATGCACATCCAGGCTGGCAAAGCAGCGATCCAGGGCGTGTTCAATGCGCTCGGCATCAAAGGGAACGATACGGCCGTCCCGCTTCACCACGCTCTTGGGTACCGACACCTTAAAGTAAATGCTGTCGGCCGTTAAATCTACTTTGCCGTTTTGGCCGTTACGGCCGTTCGTAGTAGGTTTTGTTTCCCTTTTTTCTTGCATATCTTTGCTTGCTGTCATTTTATCCTCCAGACTTTTGACAATTGACAAATTTTCGCTACTATTGCGAATTACACACAAAGATAGAGGGAAGGGTTAGTTTTCCCCTTCCCCCTACTTCCAAAGAAGATGCAGTTTCTTAAAATAATAATCTAGGGTACCGGACCAAGGTTTTGCCTAGCTTATTGTTTTCAAATGAAACTGTATCTTTTTATTTTTTGGGTGGGCCTACTCGTTCCCACTTCCGATTTGGCTTTTGTGTTGGGGGGAGCGGCTTGTCACCCGGTTCGATAGTTACTTGGCGTGGATTATTGACTCTTCCACCTCTTGGACCACGTTCAACATACTCTCCTGGTTTAGGTGGATTTTCTCCAGGTTTATTTAATTGTTTTGGCATAATTTTCTCCTTAAAAATTTTCAATATTCAATCTGTTTTTATATATGTACTTATAATCAAATACTTATTCCTCTAAGTCGTATCACCTCCCACCTACTTGGCAGCCAGGAGCCGGTCAATTTCGCTGCGGATTGATTCCAGGTCTTCCAGTCTCAGATAAACAGTGGCGTACCGAATATAAGCCACCTCATCCAAATCCTTGAGTTTTTCCACAACCGAATCGCCGACGACCCGGCTGGATACTTCCGCCTTGCCCATTTGTTGTAATTCCGCTTCCACTTCCCCGGCAATGCGTTCAATATCCTCAGCCGCTACCGGCCGTTTGGCACAAGATACTTTGATACCGGCAATCAGCTTGTCCCGCGAAAACTCTTCCCGTGTTTTATCCTGTTTCACCAGCAGTGGCGTCGCCAGAATCGGCCGTTCGTAAGAGCTAAACCGCTGGCCGCACTGGTCGCAAACGCGCCGCCGCCGGGTACCGCCACGAACGTCATGGCTGGTGTCAATAACGCGGGTTTTAGGGTGGTTACAATAAGGACATTTCACAAAGAGTCTCCGATTGGGCTGTTTTACCCAGATATGGAATCGTTTCCAGAAACAGGCGCAATACCACCATATATGGGATTGATTGCGCTTTCTCCCCCTACATTTGGCACTAGCGAAGAGCATTATAGCATACGGCCGTTAGCATAGCAAGATGGAAAAGCGTGAATTTACCTTAAAAGTTGGCTGCTCTGTAATTGGGTAATTGGGTTATTACGCAATACGCAATACGCACACGTCGTTTGCGTCTCATCTGGCCTGCGCTACAATTCTGCCCTATGTCTGTCATATTGATTGTGAAGATTCTGATTGTTCTGGTTTTCCTGGTGATATTCCTGCGACGGCCGTCTGTCGGCTGGGGCATAGGCTTGCTGACGGTGACACTGGCTGTTTTGCTGGACACTATCATGGGCACATTTGACCCGGAACAATTGCAAACACAATTGGGCTTTTTCTTTTACATTTTTGCCGGCGCTTTGCTGGGGGGCATGATATTCTGGCTTTTGTCTGTGTTGTGGCCCTATTTGCCCGCCACAAAAGCTGCCAAAGCTGAACCGGCCGCCGAAGCCGCTCCCGCCCCGCAGCAGCCAGAAAGTGCGGTTACGGCCGTCCCCCTCAGCGAAGAAGACAGCCCCTACGACCAGCAAATGCTCTACGAACAAATCCAGGAGCGTTTCAGTCGGGAAGATGTGCTGGACCTCATGTTCGATCTGGAAATCAACGAAAACGACGTTCTCTTCGTCGGCGAAAACATGGATCAACTCATCCGCAACATTATGAATACGGCCGTGCAGCGCAGCCAAATGTCCGCCCTGGCCCTGGCCGTAGAGCGCATCCTCACCCCGCCGCCGCCTGACACCCTGCCCCGCCTGGAAAAAATCAACGCCGCCTCCCCGCCCACCGTCCTGCGCCACTACCTGCTGGCCTACTACGACCTGGAACAACTACAAAAAATGACCATCGCTCTGGGCATTGATTGGGAACAAATCGGCTACGGCAGCAAGAAAACCCGCGTGCGCGCACTCCTCCTCTACCTCTACCGGCGCAACCGCGTGGCTGAACTGATTGACCTCATGCAGGAAAGCCAGTAAACAGTTTTCAGTGTTCAGTAAAACAGTCGGCCGCCCACTGAACACTGATTACTGAACACTGTCCACTATCCACTGGTCACAAAGTCATAGTAACAACATCCCATTTACCCGCCAGCCAAAATCATCTATCCTTTTAGCCATACACAGAAACACTTTTTCAACTCGTTTTCCTCCTCCTTCAAAAAGCTCCGGGACATCCGGAGCTTTTCTTTTTCCCCAAGAGTACAGCAGATAAGGAAATAAACAGATTTACCTGACCAGGCATATCTGTTGCTTTCCAAATCTGTTGTAATCCCCACCCAAATTACCAAAACTACTTCACATAGAACGCACTTTAGTGTATACTGTGTCAAAATGTGGTTGAAAGTGGGGCAAAGTGGATCAATATAGATCAGATTCCCCCAAAATGTATGGTAAAATGGGGCAATGAGAACGAATGTTCTATAGCAAAAGTGGCTAATTCCCAATTACCGATGACTTTTCACAAATGTTTCTAGGCGAATACACGCACAACATTGACAGCAAAGGACGTCTCACAATTCCGGCCAAATTCCGGGGATTGTTGGCTGCCGGTCTGGTAGTAACGCGCGGCTTCGACCGGAACCTGATGATCTTCCCTTTGGATGGCTGGCAGGAATTAGCGCAAAAAATCGGGGAACGGCCGTTATCCGATGAGAGTGTGCGGGCTTTCCGGCGGCGCGTCTTTTCCGGTGCAGTTGATCTCGCGCCGGATCGCGTAGGCCGTATTTTGCTGCCCCCTTACCTGCGTGATTTTGCCGGTATCGGCAATGAAGTCGTCGTCGCCGGTATGTTCAACTACGTCGAATTGTGGGACCCGGCAGCCTGGGCCGCTGTCCGCGAATCTGTAGAAAGCAATGATGACGCCGCCCGCTGGGAGGATTTGGGAATTTAACGTATTGCGTATTACGTATTGCGTAGACACTCTCCAATACGTAATACGCACTACGCAATACGCAATATGACCCACATCCCCGTCCTGTTCAACGAAGTCATCACTTTGCTGCAACCACAAGCCAACGGCCGTTACCTGGACGGTACCGTTGGCGCAGGCGGGCACACCGCCGGAATTTTAGAAGCATCCGCGCCTACAGGGCGCGTTTTGGGCTTAGATAAAGACCCGGAAGCCATTGCTTACGCCCAAAAACGGCTGGCAAAATACGGCGAGCGCGTCATTCTCGTCAACGCCAGCTACACAGCCATGGCCCAGGTTGCCGCGGCTCACGGCTTTACGGATTTGGACGGCATCCTGCTGGATTTGGGATTATCTTCCCGCCAACTGGATGACCCGGCGCGGGGCTTTTCCTTTATGAAGGAAGGGCCACTGGATATGCGGTTTGACCCCACACAAGGGGAAACGGCCGCCGACCTGATTAACAATTTAAGCGAAGCGGAACTGGCAGATATCTTCTGGCGCTACGGCGAAGAAAATCGCAGTTGGTATTACGCCCGGATCATTGTGGCGGAACGGCCGTTTACCCGTACCACCGAACTGGCCGACGTGATTGCCGCCAACACCCGGCAGCGCGGCCGTCGCCATCCAGCCACCAAAATATTCCAGGCCCTGCGCATCGCCGTCAACAAGGAACTGGAAGCCGTAGAGACCGGCGTCCTGGCTGCAATTGATTTGCTCAAACCGGACGGCCGTCTCGCCGTCATCAGCTTCCACTCATTGGAAGACCGCTTCGTCAAACAAACATTTCGCCGTCTCAGCCAGGACAAAACGCCGCCGCCCGGCTTCCCGGCCACAGACGACAGCAGACCGGCCATAGTCCGGCGCATCACCCGCAAAGCCGTCCAGGCCACTGCGGCAGAAACAGAACAAAACCCGCGCAGCCGCAGCGCCCGGCTGCGCGTAGTGGAGAAAATATAAAAACGTAATTAAGCAATCGGGTAATTGAGTAATTACCCAATTACCAAATTACCCAATTACCAATCATGATGGCACGGCAAACACGCGACCAGTTAAAACGCCTCAACAAACTGACAGAAGCTCAGGCGGCTGCCGGTTGGGGCATCATTTTGATTTTGGGGGCGCTGCTGGGCGCCATTTATCTGACCCAGGCCAGCCGCACCGCCGCGGTCGGCCGTCGCGTGCAGTTATTGCAAAACGAACTCATAGACTTGAAGCGGGAAAACACCGAATTGGAACAAAAAATCGCCGAAGCCCAATCTCTGGACCGACTGCAAGCTACAGCCGCCGCTCTGGGATTTATCCCGGCCAATACGGAAAACGTCGAGTTCCTCGTTATTCCCGATTATCCACTCAGCGAACCCGTTGATCCTCTGGCCATCGTACCGGAAGCCAGCCCCACCCCGGTGGCGGCGCAAACAATGGAAGAAGCCATCTGGTTCTATCTAAACGGCCAGATGGGCGGTTTTGTCCAAGGAGAAGCGCGTGAATAGTAGTCAAAAACGCCGCCTCACACTGGTTATCGTCGCCATGGCTCTGGTTACTCTCATCATTTTAGGGCGGCTGGTGGAATTTCAGGTCGTTCAAGGGCCGGAATGGGCTGACCGGGCGATCAATGAATTACTGGTCATCGCCAGACCATCCCGTGGCGCAATTTATGATCGCAACGGGGCGATTCTGGCGGCAAACACGGCCGACTACCAGATCAGCGTCTCCCCGCCCCTGGTAACAGAGCCGGAAGAAACCGCTACCGCCCTGGCCGCCGTGCTGGACATGCCCCGTTATGAAATCCTGGGCGTCTTAAACTCCGACCAACCTTTTGCGCTTCTGGCCGGACGGGTCTTGCCGGAAGTGGCCGACCTGGTGCGGGAGATGGATTATGACGGTTTGCAGATTGATCCGCTGCCCCGCCGTTTCTATCCGCAAGGGGAACTGCTCTGCCACACCCTGGGCTACGTGGACTTTGACGGCTATGGCGGCGGCGGTGTGGAAGGCTATTACCAGTCAGATTTGGCCGGTGAAGCCGCCAGCAAAACAATCAACATCTCTCCTTTGAATGAGCAGGAAAGTGTGATTGCCCGCGAAGGCGCCGACCTGGTGCTGACGATTGATCGCACAGTGCAATACGTGACGGAAGAGAAGCTCAGACAGGCTTTGCAGGAATATGGCGCCCAAAGCGGCAGCATCATCGTCATGAATCCCCAAACAGGCGCGATTTTAGCAGCAGCCGCCTATCCTTGCTATAACCCGTTTGAATTTTATGAAGCGGACGAACAAGTGTTGTTCAATCCCATCACGCAGCAGCAGCATGAACCCGGTTCCGTCATGAAGCTGGTGACGATGGCCGCTGCGCTGGATTCCGGCCTGTTTACGCCGCAGTCTACTTATTATGATGCCGGTGTGCTGGAAGTAGGCGGTCACAAGACGGTCAACTGGGACCGCAGCGCCCCCGGCACAACGGATATGACCACGCTGCTCTCCCGTTCGCTGAATGTGGGTGCGGCTACGCTTTCTACCACGCTGGGGCCGGATTTATATTACGACTATATGCAGAAGTTCGGTTTTGGCCGTCCTACCAATATAGATGAGATGGGCGAGTCAACCGGCCAGATGCCTCTGCCGGGCAGTGAATACTGGACGGAATCTATGCTGGCGACGAATGCTTACGGGCAAAGTATTGCCGTGACGCCCTTGCAAATGATCGTGGCTACGTCGGCCATCCCCAATAACGGGGAAATTATGCAGCCCTATCTGGTGCAGGAAATTCGCCGGGGGGATGACGTGATTGTGCACGAACCGTCGGTACTGAGCCGCCCCATCAGCCCGGAAACGGCCAAAGAGGTGAATACGATGGCGGTTACGGCCGTCGCCCGCGAAGTCCCCGGTGCCCAAATCCCCGGCTACACCATTGCCGGTAAAACAGGTACGGCCGAAATTGCCGAAAACGGCGTCTACATTGACGACACCATTGCCAGTTTCATTGGCTGGCTGCCCGCCGACGATCCGGAAATTATGATTTATGTCAAGCTGGATAAACCACAAACTCAGCCCTGGGGGTCGCTCACTGCTGCCCCCACCTTTGCCAATCTGGCTCAGGAATTAGTAGTGCTGCTCAACATCCCGCCGGACAACATCCGCCTGCAAGCGGAAGTAGCGGCGGCGCGAGGGAATCAGTAAACGGTAATCGGTGAACGGTAATCGGTAAGCAGCTTACCGATTACCGTTCACCGATTACAGAATACCGTTATGTTAACACTCGGTCACATTCTCGAACCTATCTCCGGTTACACGGCCGTAGGCGACGACCCGGCAGTTTCATCCGTGGTGATGGACAGCCGGGAGGCCGTCCCCGGCAGCGTTTTTGTTGCTTATAAAGGGGCACAGGCAGATGGGCACGATTATGTGGCCGAGGCATTTTCACAGGGAGCGATTGCGGCGCTGGTAGAACGGCCCATTCCGGGAGAGTACGCAACCATTGATTTGCGTGACGCGCAGAAAAAGCCGTTACCCGCACCCTTAAGTGCGCTCACACCCGTCTGTATGGTGGTAGACAATACGATTACCGCCCTTCAGACATCCGCCAGGGCGTGGCGCGCTCGCTTCTCTGTGAAAGTGATTGGCATTACAGGCAGCGTGGGCAAAACATCTACAAAGGAGTTGACCCACGCTGTCCTGGCCCAACGGTTTCGCACCTTCAAGTCACCGGGCAACCGGAACAGTGTGTTAGGGCTGCCGCTGGCTTTGTTTGATTTACGGCCGTATCACCAGAAAGCCGTCCTGGAAATGGGTATGTACGTCCCCGGCGAAATTGCCCAACTGTGCCAGATGACCCGGCCCCGCATCGGCGTCGTCACCCTGATTGGCCCGGTGCATCTGGAACGGGCCGGCAGCATGGAAGCCATCGTCGCCGCCAAGCGGGAACTGGTCGAGAGCCTGCCCGCCGACGGCATCGCCATCCTCAACCGGGACGATGAACGGGTGATGGGTATGGCTGATTTTACAGAAGCCCGCATCTTCACTTACGGTCTCACCCCCCAGGCAGACGTCTGGGCGGACAACATCACGTCTATGGGTTTGGAGGGCATTCGTTTTGCCTTGCATTACCGGGATGAGGCGTTAAGTGTGCAGGTTCCGCTGCTGGGCCGCCACAGTGTGCATACGGCGCTGCGGGCCACGGCCGTAGGCCTGGTGGAAGGATTAACATGGGATGAAATTGTGCGCGGTTTGCGGGAAACGGCCGTACAGTTGCGCCTGGTAGCCGTTCCGGGACCCAAGGGTTCCACGATCATTGACGACACCTACAACGCCAACCCGGAATCCGTCATGGCCGCGCTGAATTTACTGGATGATTTACACGGGCGGCACGTGGCCGTTTTGGGCGATATGTTGGAACTGGGCTTCATGGAAGAAGAATCACACCGGCTGATTGGCCGCCGCGTAGTGGAAGTAGCCCAGGTTTTGGTCACGGTCGGCCAACGTGCCCGCTGGATTGCGGAAGAAGCGCTGAAGGTGGGTATGCCGCCGGATCGGGTGTTTATGGTAGAGGATTCGGTGATGGCCGTACCCCTGCTGGAAGGAATTATCAAGCAAAACGACACGATTCTGATCAAAGGATCGCTGGGAATGCGTATGGACAAACTCATTACCGCGCTGGGCAGATATGATTAGGATATTGCATATTGCGTATTGCGTATCAACTCAAATACGCAATACGCAATACGCAATACGACCCTATGGCTTTTTCACTCTCACTAGGTATCGTTACTTTTTTGATGGCTGTCATTTGGGGCAGCCCGTTGGTGGAACTGATGAGACGGTTGAAACTGGGTGCGCAAATCCGCATTGACGGCCCGGAATCCCATCTATCCAAGATGGGCACACCCGCTATGGGCGGCATCCTGATCATATTCTGGGTTGTCGTCGTCACCGGCACCGTCAACATTGTGCGCATTATTCAGGAAGTGGAAACGGCCGAAAGTATCTTCATTCCCCTGGCCGTGATGATCTCCTACGCCATTTTAGGCGGCATTGATGATTACCTGGGCTTCCACCCCCGGCCGCACGGTGAAAAAGGCATCCGGGCGCGGGTAAAAATCTGGATACAATTGGGCATCGCCCTGATAGCGGCTCTGCTTATTTATTTTGGCGTCAATGACGGCCGCGGCTGGATGGCTGTCCCCACCGTCCCTTTTCTGATTGATATTGGCCTGATTTACATTCCCATCGCCGTCATCATCATCGCCGGGACGGCCAATGCGGTCAACATCACGGACGGGCTGGATGGGTTGGCCGGTATCATTGCCGCCACCGCTTTTCTGGCTTACGGCACCATCGCCACCTGGCAGGACCAGCAATTTCTGGTCTCGTTCAGCTTTATTGTGGTCGGCGCCTGCTTTGCTTTTCTTTGGTACAACGCCAAACCGGCCCAGATGTTTATGGGCGACGTGGGATCGCAGGCGTTGGGCGGCGCGCTGGGTGTGGTGGCTTTGCTCACCAATCAATGGCTGCTCTTGCCCATCATTGCCGCTGTGCCCATTGCCACGATGCTGTCTACCACGCTGCAAGTGGCTTATTTCAAACTCTCCGGCGGCAAGCGGCTCTTCAAAATGGCCCCGCTGCACCATCACTTTGAACTGATGGGCTGGAGTGAAACGCAAATTGTGCAGCGTTGGTGGCTGGTAGGCATTATGAGCGCCATGGTTGGCATTGCGTTGGCGATTTTGTAGAGATTGGAGATTGGACACATTTACAGGCAAACGACTTCTCATTTTAGGGCTGGCACGGCAGGGTAAGGCTTTGGCCCGTTTTGCGGCAAGCGTCGGGGCGCAGGTAACAATTTCGGATTTGCGCCCGGCGGAGCGGCTGCAAGACAGTCTGGCAGAACTGAGTGATTTACCAATACGGTATGTTTTAGGAGAACATCCTATGGGTTTATTGGACGAAGCGGATATGGTGGCGATTAGCGGCGGGGTTCCTGCGGATGCACCGTTGGTGCAGGCGGCGCGGGAACGCGGGCTGCCCATTACCAATGATTCGCAGGAGTTTATTCGTCGTTCGCCCACGGCCGTCATCGGCATCACCGGTTCGGCAGGCAAGACGACAACCACCGCCCTCACCGGCGTTATGGCCCAGGTTTCCAGGCGGCGCACCTGGGTAGGCGGCAACATCGGCCGTCCCCTCATCGCCGATTTGGACAAAATGGCCCCGGATGACGTGGTGGTGCAGGAGCTGTCCAGCTTCCAACTGGAAATCTGGCAGCAAAGCCCACCCATCGCCGCGGTGTTGAATATCACGCCCAACCATCTG
>JAJRTP010000417.1 GCA_024278255.1 Chloroflexota bacterium
CTCCGGTTTCAGGTTGCGGGCTGCCAGATAGTTGAGAAGTAAGCTGCTTTCGGGGAAGATGCGGCTGATTTGCCCGCTTTGCCCCGGTTCCAATTCAGTCAGGGGGATGTCGTCCGGTGGGGTGATACGGCCGTCCACATCCGGCGTCGGGTTGCCATGGGGGCAGGTAGTGGGCTGGCCTAAAAAATTGGCGAGGCGTTCGGTTACGGCCGTGTTTGCCGCATGTTCCAGACGGCAGGCATGATCATGCACCTCTTCCCAGGGCATATCCAGCTTCTCCAACAAAAACCGCTCCCACAAATGATGGCTGCGAATCAACGCCGTTGCCTGCCGCACCCCGTCCGGCGTCAGAGCCACTCCCTTGTATGGTGTATGAGCCAACAAACCCTGCTTTTGCAAGCGATGTACCATCTCCGTAGCCGACACGACAGACACCCCCAACCGCTCCGCCAGGGCGGAAATGGGGACTAAATCAGCGGAACCGTTGGATAGTTCTACGGCCGTTTTCAGATACATCTCTGTGCTTTCGTTAAACGATTCGTGTTTCATAATTTACATACCACTTTTAAGGTATACCTTATACTATCCTGACAGTGCTGCCTGAATCAGTGACTTTAATCCGTTCCGTCACAGACATTTGTCACAAAACAAAAAAAAGATTGGTTCAATCTTGAAGATTGAACCAATCTGTATTGGCTGCCTGATTATCTGATTGACGTGAGCTTAAGCCAGAAAATGTGTCCTTACCCAGGCCACTGTATCCTCAATGTCCACAGATTCAGCCTCTCTGACCAACTGATCCATCTTCTTGGTTTCATTCAATCCTACCGGCTTCTTCAAGTGAGGATCCAGACGGTAGTAGCCCCGTTTCCCCAAAATGGTGCGGCATTGATAAGAAGCCACACCCATAGATCCCTCAAACATGATGGGAATAAGCGGTTTGGCCCACTGCGCATACCCCCAATCCAGATTCTTGCCCCGGATATACTGAGGAACCCGGCCCGTTCCCAATGACAAAATGCGAATCTCATCCTGGGCATGATTTTCATTCATAGCCTGGGCCAACGCAGCCATACTCGGATTGTTGACCACCACGCCGCCATCAATATATCCTTGATATGTGGGAAAATAAGAAGGGGCCGCGCTGGTTCGCAAGGCCACATCTACCACCAACTCGGCGCCATCAGAATCTTCTCCGGGGAAATTGTGGAAAAATTTGGGCTTCCAGGAGCGCACGCCGTCTTTAACCGTATCCAGATCAAAGGTAGGAATGAGGACAAAGCTGCCTTTGTCCCGCAAATCGTCTAATGTTTCGGAACGGTAGGTCTCTTTAAGAACGCGCTTTAACGGCCGTGTACTATAATCAGCCCCAATCAGCTTACCCAAATCCAGCAAATCATCAAAACGATCATCTCGAAAAACTTCAGCGCCAAAACGGCGGTACAACTCTATACCTTCAGCCGGCGTATATCCATCGGCCAATCCCAGGGCAATAATACCCCCGGTAGATGTACCCGCATACATATGGATACTGCCCTCAAGCTGCGGCACTTGCTGCACAATTCTATCCAGCAAAACCATTGAATAAATACCGCGAATCCCGCCCCCGTCCAAACTTAATATGCGAAAAGTTGCCATGTGACCCTCCAAGTACGTTATCACTTCCAATATTATTCATTAACAGTATAAACGATCTGAACGTAATTTTTAGGGCAAGCTTAAGAAACTGCGCTATAATTTCATAATCAGACATGGAATACCTAAATGGACAACCCTGATTTACTCGCGCTCATCAAAAATAGCTTCAGCGAAGCCGAACTCAAAGCACTTTGCTTTGGTATCGGCATAGATTATGAAGACCTGCCCGCTTTGGGCAGATCAGGCAAAATCATAGAGTTGCTGCGCTACTGCCACCAATACGACCGTTTGCCCGATCTCCTTGAAGCATTGGCCCAGGAACGACCCCACATTACCTGGCCCGACCCGGTTCAACCATACACGCTGGATTTCCTCTTGGGGCAAAAAGCCGCGCCCCTGCTTCCTTACGAACCGGAAACCGTGCCCGTATCGGCCGGCTCCTTCTGGATGGGCAGCGACGACTACGAAGGGGAAGCGCCTCGGCATCAAGTGGAACTGCCTGCTTACTTTATCGGCAAATATCCGGTTACCAACTGGCAGTACGCAGAATTTATCCGGCAGACAAAACGGCCGTCCCCCAATACACCGGACTGGTTTTTAGGCCAGCCTGTCAAAGCGCGGCAAGATCATCCCGTGGTGGGCGTTAGCTGGTACGATGCCCTGGACTACTGCCAATGGTTAAGCGAAATCACGGGCAAAACATACCGCCTGCCTACAGAAGCGGAATGGGAAAAGGCGGCGCGGGGCACAGACGGCCGTATCTATCCATGGGGAAATGAATGGCAGGAAGGGATGTGTAATCAGGGAGGTACGGGAGTAACGGCCGTAACCGCCTACGATGCCCACCTCAGCCTCTACGGCTGCACCGACATGGTGGGCAATGTCCAACAGTGGACAAGCACCCTTTGGGGCAGCGACCGCCGTCAAAGCGACTACCCCTACCCCTACCGCCCGGACGCCCGTGAGCAACTGGATGCCGATGATGCTCGTTATCGCTTGCGCCGCATCTATCGAGGCAGTATATTCAATGATGCGTTTTCTCAATGTCGTTGCTCTGCTCGCGGGCACGACCGGCCAAAAAGCGCACCCATCACCCGCGGCTTTCGCCTAGCGCGACAGCCCTGAACCAGACAGGAATTCAACAACGATGGCCAGATTTCAAATAGGCAAACACAAACAAGCTGAAAACTCCGGAAAACTAAAAAATCATATTGCAAACGATAAAATGTCTTCCCATTCAGAGTCGGTTAGCTCTGACTGTTCACGCATCTGCTCGACATGGCGATGAATAAGCAGATTTCGAAGTCCTTCTAAAAAGA
>JAJRTP010000418.1 GCA_024278255.1 Chloroflexota bacterium
AATATTCTTCGCGCAGCCCCAGCCGGGTACGGGAGCTGATCAGCAGGCGAACATTGGGGGCGCTTTCCAGGATGCCGGCCAGCCAGCGCAGGCTGGCCGGCGTGATCAGATGTTCAAAATTATCCAGCGCCAGGAGCAGTTCCCGCACTTGCAGAGTAGCCAGTGTTTGCGCTGCCGGATCGTCTGCCCCCTGAAACGTTATGTCAAGATTATGGGCCAGCGTGACGGGTAAAAAATCGGCCGAGGGGAGATCAGCCAGAGGGATATAGTAGACGCCGTCCATAAAGCGTCCCGGCTGCGCCGCCGTAATTTTCCGGGCAGCTTCGACCAACAGGCGGGTTTTGCCCATGCCGCCGGGGCCGATGATGGTGATCAGCCGGACTTTCGGGTTGGACAGTAGTTCGGCCAGTTGGCACAGTTCCTTGTCCCGGCCGATGAAGGAGATGGCGGTATAAGAAGCGGGCAGGCGGCAGGGCGGGGGAAAGGGTGTGGCACGGATGCGTTCTGCCAGGGTAGTGGTGGCCGGCAAAGGCGCCACATCCAATTCCTGCGCCAGAAGGCGTTGCCCTTCTTCGTACTGGCGCAAGGCGTCTGCCCGACGGCCGCTGCGCCATAACATTTCCATAAGCTGCCGCTGCGCTGTTTCGTCCAGCGGCGTCAGGCGCAGCAGTTTGCGGGCGCCAGGCAGGCCCGCTTCGTACTGCCCGACGGCCAGAAAATGGCGGTTGAGGCGGCGCAGCCCGGCAGCAGCCATATCCCGGAATTGTTCCCGCCGGCGCGCGGCCCATTCTTCAAAGCCGCGCGATTCGCGCAGGTAAAAACCAGCGAGAAAGTCATCTTCGTATAGATCAAGCGCAGCCTGGGTGTCGGTTTCCATCAGCCGGGTAAATTCGGCCGCATCCAGCCAGTAATCTGCTGCTTCGTTGAAGGCGACGCTGTGCCGGGTGATAAGGAGATAATCGCCCAGTTCCCGGCGCAGCATGGTGAGAATGACACGCAGGTTGGAGAAGGCCTGTTTTTGGGGACGGTTGTCCCAGAAGAAGTCGGCCAGTATGGCGCGGGAAAACGGCCGTCGCTCTACCGCCAGGTAAATAAACAGGGCAACGGCCGTGCGCGAGGCCAGCCCGGTAATTACCTGCTTGCCTCGTCGCAGGGAGACGACGCCAAACAACCGTATTTCTAAGGATGCAGCCATGTTTATATTGTGCGGGGGAAAGGGCGGCCTGTCAACGGCTGTCTAAGCGTTTTGTAAGCGGTTGGTTTATAGAATGGAGGATGATGTCGTATTTCGGATTTTCTGGCAGGCTGTCGCAGAAAGATTGGTAGATATGGATGGTGCAGAAATGAAACATTTTTTGGGAAAACTGAACGCTTTGTTGCTTATATTGATGATATGTCTGGGGAGAACGGCCGTAACCGCGACCATTTTGGTATTTGCTGAAAACAGCGGCAGCGCGCCTGTCTACCTGCCTGTCGTAATGGGCGGCTCCGGGTCCACAGGCGGGGGGACGCTGGACAATGGAGGAACAGTTGCCGGGCCAGATGGTGTTAGCGTCGGCGCATTTACCGACACGCTTACCCTCAGCGGGCCGGTAGTCGTGACAATTTCCAAAACCAGTGCGCCAACCCCCACATTTCCCGCGCAGACACAGGTAGTTGGGGAGTTCTACCAGGTTAGTGCAGGTGCAGCGGTTTATGTTGCTCCGGTCGAGCCTTTTATTCTGGCTTTTCCGGCGCCGTCTGGCGTTAGTACAACGAACCTGGCTTTGGCTGTCCTTTCATCCGGTGAAGGGGTGGCCGATGCCGACAAGGATATACTAGCGTGGACCTTGTTGGAAGGAAAGTATGATCTGGCTCAAAATCTTTTCCTGACCACAATTGCCGGACTTACGCAAGAAGGAAACACGTTTGTACTGGTCACACACCCTGACTTTGATTCGACTGCTAACAGTGCGGTTTCGGCCGTCTTCCGGCCAAACGCCCCGTCCCGCACGCAATTCGACCTGTTCAATGTCAAATGCGTTTATTTCAGCAATGCCAATGATTGTACGGCGGCTACAGAGGACGCAGTTGCCGGATATCTGACAGATATTTACGACCATATCCATGGGGATTTGGGCTTTAATAAACCCCGGCTGCGAAATCTGATCGAAACATTGGCATTCGATCCTCACATGTTGAGTTCCCTGGGTTATACGGCTTACATTGAGCCGAGCGACTACGGTTATTGCGCCTCGGAGAACGCCGGCGGTTATTATGATCGAAAAACGGGCCGTCTGGTTTTATGCCTGAATCCGGCAGTCGGGTTGAGCGCAGACTATGTTCATATCCTCATTCACGAATATTTCCATGCTACACAGTACGCTTATCCTCCCGTTCTCGTTGATTATGAGGGTGGAAAGGATGAAGCCTGGATCATCGAAGGGATGGCCACAACTGTGGAAGAATCTTATTTTGTTGACGAGATGCTGCGTTCTGAGGTCGGCGGCTGGATTGAACTGCATAAGGTGGATGTAACTTTAACGTCTGAAGTTGGGTTAGATGAATATTTCGCCCAGGATTTTTGGGTCCATTATGGCCAGAATATGGGTTCCAATGGTTCCAACATGTCTTACCTGCAAGATATCTTGATGGCCGGGGCCAAGACGGAAAATGTCGTCAATGTTTTGGGTGATGGCAGCCATCTGAAAGCGTATTGGGAGTGGGTCAAAAACCAGGTGATGGAGAAGGACGTTGATTTTGGGGGTGTATTGCAGAATCCATGTAATGTTGAAGGTCAGGTGGTGGAGGAAGATGAAATTTTTGAACACCATTATGAAGATAATCCACGCCATTTCACGACGGTCGGGCCGTTAACAACGGCCGTTGTCAGGTTGACTTTTTCTCACTCATACGACTTCGGGGTTGGTTGGGTTTCCACCGATCCTCTCAACCCGAACCCTGACGCTTTAGCGGCTTTGGAATACAAGTTTTATAAGGATGGAGAGGCAGGCTGCCAGGCCAGGGATGATAGTGTGATGTACGAATTCACAGGAGGTATTGATGCCGGCGAGGTGTATTATGTGGTTATCAGTAATACAGACTACGACGGTACGTATGAGTACGTGATCTCCTTTGAGCTTACTCCCATCCCGCCGCAATGATCCCGCTCCTCACTTAGGCATTTATGAGAAGTGACAGGCACTGCCAAAGCGCCTGTCACTTGGAAGGACAAGATGATTAAGATACCGGCAGTTAAGTTTTTGCTCAAATTGGTTTTGTTTTTACTTGTAACGGCCGTTTTCCTGGCGATTCCTTATTTCTGGCTGTCACTTGATCCAGCCTATGTTTATGGCTTTGGCCCGGCTATCTTACACGGCTTCTTTTGGGGGCAAAATCTGGCGTTGGGATTGCTGGACGGCCGTCTGGCGACGGCGGCGCAACATACGGGCGTCACGTATTGGGCCGGATTTGCGCTGGGCTTTATTGTAGCGGCCGCCGTCTGGTATCTGGTGAACGGTGTTTTGCAGGGCTTTTATATGGTCATTGATGAGGCGTAAGAGGGGCTGTTCATTTTCTGACCAGATATGGAGATTTTTAACCATGCCCAGGAGTCTGACAAACAGGGAAAGTGGCAAGAACGTTGTCTGGATAACGGGATTTTTGTTTCTGCTATTCGGGTTTGCCGGAGCCTTGTTCCTGTATCTGGGCGTGACCGCCCTGATTCGCGGCAGCCAAAGTTCAGATTGGCCCACGGTTGAAGGCGTGGTTGTCTCTTCTTCCATTGAGTCGAAAATCAAAACCCGCACCAGAAAAGCGGGGAGCGTGCGCCGGCAGGTACAATATACCGTTTACAAACCGGTTGTTGTCTACGAATACGCCGTAAACGACCGCGCCTACACATATGAAAAAAGCAACCCGGATCAAACGCTTGTTCATTATCCTCTCCGGCCTGGCCATTGCCATTGTCGGCGTGTTACTGCCTCAGACCATTGCCCGCGCTGTGGCGTGCAGTGTACCCTCCGACTACGCCACCATTCAGGCGGCCATCGATGACCCCGCCTGCGACACCATCATCGTCGCCGCCGGGACCTACACTGAAAATCTGACCATCACCCGTACCGTAACCATTCAGGGGGCGGTGACTACCCGCATATTGGGCGGTTACGCCGGCCGGGTGGTGGACATTCCCTACGACAGCGGGCAAAACATCGTCGTCAACATCTCCGATTTGAGTATCGAGGAAGGGGATGTGCGGGGGTTGGGCATCCCCGACAGTTATGGCGGCGGCATTTACAATGGAGAAACCTTGACTCTGGATAATGTGCTGCTGACCAACAACTTTGCCGATAGCGGCGGCGCGCTGTTCGCCGGTACGTACGCCGTCACCACCATTCAAAACAGCACTCTTCTAAACAACCTGGCCGACCTGAGCGGCGAGACCATTGCCAATGCCGGAACGCTAACGGTTATCAATTCCAGTCTTTCCGGCGTCACTTCCGGCTCGCCTGTTGCGGGCATTTATCTTTATGCCGCCGCATCGGCCGTCATTCGAGATTCATACATTGACAGCCACGACGGCGGCGGCATTTACGCCCAGGGGAACCTCACCCTGGAAAACAGCACCGTGGCTTATAACGGCCAGTATGGGGTCACCCTTGCCGGGCTGTTCTCCACTCCGCTGGCAGCGACCATTTCGGGGAGCGTCATTCAGAACAACTACGCCGTGGGCGGCGTGGGCGACGACGGCGAGGGGATTGCCGTGACCGGCAACGTGCAACTGACCGTAGATAACACAACTGTGGCCTCCAACGGTAAGGAGGGCATCGAGACGACCGGTAACGCGGGCTATACGCCGGCGCTGACGGTGACCAATTCGCTCATTCAGAACAATCTGGACGGCGGGATTGATGTCAACGGGGATGTGGTCATTCGGGATACACAAATCTACAGCAATACCCAGACCTATTACGGGCAGGGCGGCGTGTGGCAACTCGGCGGGACGCTGGTAATAGAGCGCAGCGACATTCGTTACAACACGGGCGGAAACTGCGGCGGCGGTATCCGCCTGCAAGGGGGAACCGCCCAGATTCGGGACACGACAATTGCCTATAACCAGGGGGCTGAAGGCGTGGGGCTTTGCCTGTTTGGCGGCGAGGCTGAGGTGCGCCGCTCGACGATTGCCGCCAACACCGCTACCGGAGACGGCGGCGGTATTTACGTTGGCTTCTCTGGTCAAGGCGGTACGCTTTCCCTGGCAAACAGCACTGTAGCCAATAACAATGCGGACGGCGACGGCGGCGGCATCTACGCCCTGTCGGGAACGGCGAACCTGACCAATGTGACCATCGCCCGCAACATTGCCGACGCGGACAACGACGGCAGCGGACTGGGCGGCGGCTACCGGGTAGATACGCCCCAACCCGTTACTATGACCCTGACCAATACGCTGGTCGCGGCCAATTATCTGGTAGATTCCAGCACTGCCCCGTCCGATTGCCGGGGGGCTATCGTTTCCGGTGGGACGAACTTAATCCGGATAGCGAATACGGGGTGCAGCGGTTTCACCGGCTCAGACCTGACCGGGACGACCGGCTCGCCGCTCAATGCATTTCTGGGACAATTACAAGATAACGGCGGACACACGCCAACCATCTCTATTGGTCAAAACAGTCCGGCGGCCGATGCGGGGCAAGACAGCGTGTGCAGCGCGCCGCCAATCAATGGGAAAGATCAACGAGAATACGGCCGTACCAACGAAGACGGCAACAACGACGGCGGTGCAGACGGCAACCCGTGCGACATTGGCGCGTATGAACGAAGCAACACCGCGCCCACGCCTACGCCCACCAGCACGCCCACCAACACGCCCACGTCTACGCCAACCCCCACCAGCACGCCAACCGCTACCGCCACGCCGACGAATACGGCCGTGCCCACTAATACGCCTACCAATACGCCTGGCCCGTCCCCTACGCCTACTAACACCGCTACCCCTGGCCCCTCACCCACGCCAACAGCAACGTCGAGGCCGGACGCGAACGATTACACACTTTATCTACCGCTCGTTATGACTCCATAATGGGGTGAGATAGAGATTAACGGCCGATTACTTCGGCCAAAGCAGCCACTACCTCGACGGAGAAACCGGTATTGCTGAAAAATAGGCGCAACAGATTTTCTTAACATAGCCGCCCTGAGCCAATCCTTGCCCATCACGCCCGCTAATTTCCGCCAAGAGGGAACGCCTGCCGCTGCGCCCAGCGCCCTTCCCGGTTATCCATCAGCCACACCTCGTTGGCCCGCAGGGCGAGCGGCAGCCGGGGCGCGGCCTGGGCGGTGAAGCGCGCCCGCAGCGCTGCCAGCTTTTCCGGGTCCGGCGTGTGAGCCACCGTCAGATGGGGAACAATCTCCTCAAGGGGGATGCTTCCGCCGTAGGGAGGGGTTTGCGGGAAACGCGCCGCCAGGGCCGCGATCAGGGCCCGGAAAGGCGCATCCGGCTCCGGGGCCAGGTAGAGCAGGTCGGGGAAGGCGCGCACGGCGCTCAGCGCGTAGGGGAAGGCCGGAAAGGCGGCGAACAACGCCCGCAACGCCGCCAGGACGGGATCGTCGATGGCGGCCGGCGGCAGGAAGGGGTAGAGCAGTGTGATGTGCGCCGGCATCCCCTGCGCCGCCGAAGGATCGTGGCGTAGACGGTAGGCGGCCACCAGCGGGTCGGCCTCGGGGACCAGGATCACCAGGGCGGAGCGAGTATCGTTCATGGCGCACCCAGTGACTGAAAATGGCCCAGCCAGATTGATCCGGCGCCGCTCGAATCGTAGATGAGTTGCAGGATATATTCGCGGTCCTCCAATTGTATCCGCAAGCTGCCGTCCCCGCCCAGCACGCGCCTGTCCCCGCCAGAATCGCTGGAAAAGGTTTCAATCTCCTGGCAATTCGCGTCGACCAGCGAAATGATCTTGAAGATTTCACTCTCTGGAAAGAGGGTAAACTTCATAGTAAACGCGGTAAGAAACCGTGGCTACTCTTGGTAAACTATCGGGAAGTATTGGGAATAGGGGGCCAAATCCAGCCAGTTTTCCCGCAGAATGGTTGCGGTAATGCCGTCCCGGATGACGGCCGTAGCCGGAATACGTTCAAACACGGCTGCGGGTTCCCGTTCCAGCGCCAGGGTGATGGTGGCAGCGCTGCCGGGAATCAGGTCTCCCTGCCAGTGGATGCGTTGGTTGGCCAATGTTACTGCGCCGCTGCTGGCAGTTAACGTATCGGTAAACGGAATCATGGCGTAGGGCAGGTTGACGACGGTGGAGATGTTGTCGGCCGCTGTCAATCCGTCATTACGCAGGCGCAGGGTATAGGTGACGATATTGGCGGCGTAGGGTTGGTTGGTTACGGCCGTCAAACTGGACTGACTCAAATCGGGTGCATCTGTCCAGGTAACGGCCGTGCGCTCAAAGCGCAGTTGGTGACGGCCGTAATAAATCGAAAGCGTGTTGGTTACGGCCGCGCCTGGCGGCAAAGCCGCGTCCGGAACGGCCTGGTACGTAAACACCCGCGCCGCGCCGCTGCCCAGGCTGCCCTGCCAGGTAATCTGGCGCGCCGCCGCGTCATAGCCGGCCCCGCCGCTCAGCGAAGCGGGAACCAGCGCCAACTCGGCGGGCAGCGTATTCGTCAGCCAGACTTGGTTGGTGGGGGCGATGGTTGCGTTGCGTAGGGTGATAGTGTACGTGCGGGGCTGCCCTGCCGGGCCAACTCGCCGGTCAACGGCAAAAGTCGAGTCGCCCAAATCGCTGATCCAGCCCACAGCATTATTCATGGCAATGGGCAGTGCCGTGTCATCCAGCGTTTCCACCGGGATACCTAAAAACACTGCCCGCCAGTCGCCCGCCGTCGCCGTGCCTACAGGAATATCCTGACCGCTCCAGAAGAAGGGCTGGCTGCCCGGCGCGGGAATTACGCCGTCACCGTGGTTCTGGTAGACGCCAAAGTCCAGCGGCTCCGGCCCGGCCAATTGGGGGCTGATGGCCGGGTTGTTGCCGGCGAGTACGGCCGTCGGCGTAAACGATTCCCGGTAATCCAACACCCCCAGATACTTCTGCGTCAATGGCGTATCCAGATTGTAATACAGGAAATCCTGGCTGGTGAGGAAGAGCCGGCCCCCTTGGGCCAAAAATTGGGTCAACCCTTCGTTTTCTGCCGGAGTAACCGGGGCAAACCAGTCGTACCCGGTGTACCAAATGATAATGTCATAGGCAGTTAAAAACTCCGCCGAGGGGGAGCCGCGTCCATCCAAAGACCGCCAGCCGGTTTTCCAAATGTCATAGGTCAGCCCCATCTCGTCGAGGGCGGCCAGCAGGCGGGGTTCTTCATCGTAGAAGCGGTCGTCGTCTACGAAGAGAATCCGGCCGGGGATTTTGTGTTGGACGACGAAATCGGTGGAGACGGCGGGATTGTTGAGGGATACGGCCGTGACCCGCGTCGTGTGTACGGCATCTTCAGGCGCGTCGGCCGGCGCGTCAATTGTCACCACCGTTTCGGCCGATTGGCACGGCCCCAGCGTCAGGGTGGGCGTCGTCACGGCGCTGCGCCAGCCGCTGTTGACGCTGCCGATGCGGAACGTATCCGTCAGCGTCTCGCTTAAATTGCGCAGGGTGACGGTGTACACCAGCCGCTCGCCCGGCAGAGCAAAATCATCTACAGTGTCCGGGCTGAACTGCGCCCCGAACTGGACGCGGGGGGAGTCGAAATAAGCCAGACTGCGTTCCAGGATAGCCGCCCGGTCTGCTCCGTCGCTGACCCCTTCCAGGCCAAAGCCCAGGTAGCTCAGGCGGAAGGGTTGGCAGTGGCCCGCCCGTGAACCGGCATTCAGGCCGCTCTCATAATAAAAAGTGGGTCTGGTTAATGCGCCGGTGCGCGGTCGGGCGGCATCA
>JAJRTP010000419.1 GCA_024278255.1 Chloroflexota bacterium
ATTAGCAATCTCCGCATAACGCCCCGTAGCATACGCCGGTTGAATCCACAAAAACGGAGCTGCGGCCGCCACAAGAAACATAAATCCGGCCAGCCCGCCCACAATCCAACGGGACGGCCGTGGCGGCAGCCAACCCACCAATCCCACCACCAACAGCACACACAACGCTGACAACGCCGTAAACACCAGCCGTCCCTGTGACGACCAGGTAGTCGTAGCCCATTTGATCAGGCCATAGACAACGGCCGACGCAAACAGAAAGCAAACTACCAGGGCAAAATACCGTTCTACAAAAAGGAAGAGATTGGAAATTAGAGATTGGAAACCATTTACAGCAAACTTCCAATCCTTCAATAACTTAAAAATATAAACAACAAACCCCACGACCGCCAAAACCAACACCCCATTCAAAACTGCATAAATCCAGGCGGGCATGGGAATATTGACGCCGCCGAACAGCCCCCAATAGGCCATCATGAAGCCATGCCGCTCGCTCCATAACTGGATGAGGGAGGCGGGGTGGGCACGTTGGCCCAAGACGGCGATAAAGGCGCTCCAGCCCAGCAGATCGCCATAGAGGTTCAGATTGCGCACGTACCACCAACCGGCAATCAGCAGCGCCGGAATCATGGTAAGGCCAAAGATGAGGATGCCCCGGCCCAATACAGCCAGCCATTGCCGCCAGGCCAGATCGCCCCCTCCCGTTTTTACCCGGTACGCTTGCCATTGGGAGAGTACGGCCGTGCCCCCCACCAACGGAATCAAAGCTAACGTCCCCTCCTTCGTCAACAACGCCAGCCCCACTACTCCCCCAATCAACAACCATCGCCCTGCATACTGAAAACTGAAAACTGAAAACTGCTTACCGGCCACCGAATACCGCTTACCGACCATCCGTATCAGCAACAACAGCGCTAACGAGGCCAGCGGAATCGCCAGATTGTCATTATTCACCGCACCGCTGATGAAAATAAACATAGGCATGAAAGCATTCACGGCCGCTGCCCCCAGGCCAATCTCCGGCCGATCCGGAACCGCTTCCCGGCCGATGCGATACGTTAGATAAACCGTCGCCGCCCCCAGCAAGACGGAAAACAGTCTGACTATGCGCACAGCTAACAGCGTCCCTTGGAGCGGACTCCAGGCCGGATTGTGTACTGCCAGATTATTATTGCCGTCGGCCGTGATGATACCGTTGTCCACGTGCGGATTCAGCCAGCGAATTGTCTCCATATCCGCGGTATCAATCCAAAAGGTCAGCGCCGCGCCCAAGTAATAATAGAGCGGTGGCTGGCTGGCTTCCTGATGCCAGGGGCCGGCCAACGCCGGATCGAACACCTGCACCGGCAGCGGGTTCCCATCCGCCAGATGGCGCACCATCGGGTAATGCCACAACTCATCTGACGCCTCAAAAACCGGCGTAGTGATGGCATAAATCACGCCCAGCAAAATAAACAGAGCCAAAATCAAGGCAATCCAGCGTTTCTCGGTCATAGACGCCTGATTTTACCTGTAACAGACTGCCTTGCCACTGCCGGTTTATATACGACTTAGATACGGGAGTAAGGGGTGAGGAAATGGGGGAGTGAGGGGATACGCATCACGCTTTCACGCATCGCGTCATGCTTCGTCATCTATGTGCTGGTGCAAACTCTTCGGGTCGGGCATCCCATACGCCCCCGCTTTGAGGACTTTCAGGGAAAGCAAGGCGCATTTCACCCGCGCCATGCTCAGAGGCACGCCAATCATCTCCAGCAGTTCCTCTTTGGAGAAATTACGCACTTCTTCCAGCGTCAGGCCCTTGACGGCATCTGTGAGCAGGGACGCGGATGCCTGGCTGATAGCACAGCCATCCCCGCTCCAGGCAATATCGGCGACACGGCCGTTTTCATCCAGCTTCACATCAACCTCAATCACATCGCCACAAAGGGGATTGTCCTCTTCGTAAGTCCAGTCCGCATCCTCCAGGTGGCCGTAATTCAACGGATTTTGGTACAAGTCTATAATTTGTTCACGGTACATGCTTTCGTCTAACATAATTTAATCATTGGGTAACTGGGTAATTGCCCAGCCTTAAAATATCTCTTCCACTGTTTGTATTATAACCGAAAAACCTTTTTGGCCCGATGCAAACTTGCCACCAATTTATCTATTTCTTCGGTGGTGGTGTGGACATAAAAACTGGCGCGGGCAGTGGAATTGATGCCCAATTTGTGGTGCAGAGGCATGGCGCAATGATGCCCGGCGCGAATGGCAATGCCGTCCTTATCCAGCAGTTCGGCAATGTCGTGGGGGTGTATCCCCTCCAGCGTGAAAGCAGTTACACCGCCACGCTGCGAGGCCGGCGGCCCGATGACGCGCAAACCGCCCACTTCGCTCAATGCTTCCAGGGCATAGTTGGTGATGAATTGTTCATGGGCATGGACGTTTTCCATCCCTAACCCGTTCAGATAATCAACTGCCGCGCCAAAACCAATCCCTTCGGCGATGGCCGGTGTGCCCGCTTCAAATTTCCAGGGTAGTTCATTCCAGGTAGAGCCTTCCAGGGTGACGCGGCGAATCATGTCACCCCCGGCCTGGAAAGGAGGCATGGCTTCCAGTAAGGCTCGTTTACCATACAAAATGCCAATCCCGGTAGGCCCACACATTTTATGGGCGGAAAAGGCCATAAAATCGCAGTCCCAATCTTGCACGTCAAGGGGCATGCGCGGCGCAGCCTGGGCGGCGTCTACCAGGGCAATGGCTCCGGCGTCGTGGGCCAGTTTGACCAGTTGTTTGACGGGATTGACGGTGCCGAATACGTTGGATACGGCCGTAAACGCAAAAATCTTCGTCCGCTCCGTCAGTAGCGCGGGGACGGCCGTCAAATCCAGCGTCCCATCCGCCAGAAACGGCACATATTTAATAACCGCTCCCTTCTCCTCCGCCAAAACCTGCCAGGGCACCAGGTTGGCGTGATGCTCCATCTCCGTCAGCAAAATCTCATCCCCCGCCTGAATGTTAGCCCGGCCCCAACTGTAAGCCACCAGGTTGATACCCTCCGTCGTGTTGCTGACGTAAATAACCTCAGCCGGATCAGGGGCATTGATGAAGCGGGCAATTTTGGCGCGCGCTGCCTCGTAGGCGTTAGTCGCTTCCTCACTCAGGCGGTGAATACCGCGATGGACGTTGGCATTGGTGTGGCGATAATAATCATCCATCGCCTCAATTACCTGCACCGGCTTTTGCGATGAAGCGGCGCTGTCCAGATAGATCAGCGGCACGCCGGGGTATACTTCCGTGGCTAAAATGGGAAAATCGGAGCGGATTTGCGGGACGTTTAACATGAGTTTCAGTTTTCAGTATTCAGTGATCAGTTTTCAGTTACTTTAACACTGAACACTGAAAACTGCACACTGAAAACTGGTTACTGGCTTTTCGACGGATTCTCAATCGGCACGCCCACCAGATTGCCCCATTCTGTCCAGGAACCATCGTAATTGCGCACGTTACGGTAGCCAAGCAGGTAAGTGAGGACAAACCAAGTGTGGGAACTGCGCTCACCGATGCGGCAGTAAGCTACCACGTTATCATCAGGGGAGAGGCCCTGCTCTTCTTCGTAGATGGCGCGGAGTTCGTCGGCCGTTTTGAAGGCGCCGTCTTCCGCTACGGCCCGGCTCCAGGGCACATTGACTGCGCCTTTGATGTGGCCGCCGCGTAAAGCGCCTTCCTGGGGCATTCCCGGCATATGCAGCAGTTCGCCGCGGTACTCTTCCGGGCTGCGCACGTCTACCAATGGATGACTTTCGTAAACGTGTGTCATGACCTGATCCCGGAAAGCGCGGATTTTGTAATCGGCGCGCATGGCCGGTTTGTACTTGGCGCGGGGGAATGCGGGGACTTCACGGGTCATTTCCCGGCCTTCAGCCAGCCACTTTTTACGGCCGCCATCCATCACCCGGCAATCTTCGTGGCCGAATAATTTAAAGACCCAGAAAGCGTAGCAGGCCCACCAGTTATTTTTGTCGCCATAGAAAACGACGGTTGTATCGTTGCTGATGCCGTTGCGGGCCATCAATTCCGCAAAGCTGGTTTCGTCCAGGTAATCGCGGCGGATAGCGTCGTTCAAGTCGGCAATCCAGTCAATGTGGGCCGCGTTGGGGATGTGGCCGGTGCTGTAAAGCAGCACGTCTTCGTTGGACTCTACCAGCCGGATGTTGTCGGTGTTTGCCAGATTTTCTGCTACCCAATCGGTTGTTACCAAAACTTCGGGATGTACATATCCTTTCATTTATCGCTTCCTGTTTAACGAGGAAACGTATTGCGTATGGCGTATTGCGTAAAAAGGAAAAAGCACGCAATACGCCATACGCAATACGCTCAATATATTTTCTCGACAATCCGGTCAAAGATGCGGTTACGCACGCCTTCAAAAGGTATGCGGCGCATCAGCGGGTCGAAAAAGCCCTGTACGGACATTTCGACGGCCGTTTCCCGCGGAATGCCGCGGCTCATCAGGTAGAAAATTTCTTCCGGGTCCAGTTGGCCGATGGCCGAAGCGTGAGTGCAGATAACGTCGTCTGCCTCAATTTCCAGACCGGGGATGGAGTCGGCGCGGGCTGTTTTGTCCAGCATCAGGTTACGGTTAGCCTGAAAGCCGTCAATTCTCTGCGAACCGGGCAACGCTTTAATCATGCCTTGCCAGACGGTACGGGATTTTTCCCGCAGCGCCCCTTTGTAGAGCAGGTCGCTGGTAGTGTCCGGAGCGTTGTGGTTTTGCTGGGTATCCAGGTCGAGATGTTGACGGCCGTTGGTGAAGAAAATCCCACTCATGCGGCCCCAGCCACCCGGCCCGTCCAGGTCTAACGTCTGGAACGCTTTGGTCAGGCGCGTACCCATCATGCTGGTCACCCAATCCAGACGGCCGTACCGGCCCACCCGGCCCCGCTCATGATTGAGCTGCCAAACATTGGTGCCGAAATCTTGTAGTCCGGCATAAATCAGGCTGGCATTGTCTTGCACCAACAGTTCCACAGCACCATTATGCAAACCGCTTTTATCATTGTCTGCCGAAGCATACTCGTCCATAAAAACAGCTTCAGACCCTTCTTCCAGCACAACCAGGGTGTGGGTGAAGGTTTTGCCATTGACGGACCAGAGGACGGTGTGCAAGGGAGCATTTGCCTGAACATTTCTCGGTACGTACAGGAAGGTGCCACCGCGCCAGAAAGCGGCGTGCAGGGCGGCAAATTTACCCTCGTCGGGACGGACGCCTTCGGTCATAAAGTATTTTTGGATGAGGTCGGGATATTCGGTTACGGCCGTACTCATATCGCAAAAAATCACGCCCTGTTCCCGCAGCTCATCACTCAACTCATACTGCTTCGTCACGCCGTCAATCTGCAGCAGACTGCCGCCAACCTCGTCTTCCGTCAACTGTTCGCCCAAAAAGGAAGGGACTTCAGCATCTACGGCCGCATCCCCATTGATGGAGGGGCCAAACTCATCCCAGGGCATAAAGCGCAAATTCGTGCGCCGCCACGCCTCATCTTTCGTCGTCGGCATTGGCGTATTTTCATAAACCACAAACGCCCGCAAGCGAAATTCAAGCATCCATTCCGGTTCATTCAGGGATGCGGATAATTCTTTGACTGCTTCTTTGGTAAATGTATTCATAATAATGTAATTGGGTAGTTGGGTAATTTGTAATTGGGTAATTACATAGTTACTCAATTACTTATCCAATCGATCCTTCCATTTGCAACTGAATGAGTCGGTTCATTTCAATCGCGTATTCCATCGGCAGTTCCTTGACCAGCGGCTCAATAAAGCCATTGACAATCATCGAGGTCGCCATTTCTTCGGAGATGCCCCGGCTCATCAGGTAGAACAACTGCTCCTCGCCCACCTTACTCACCGACGCCTCATGGCCGATAGTCACATCCTGCTCGTCAATCTCAATGTAGGGGTAGGTATCGGAACGGCTGTGTTCATCCAGCAGAAGCGCGTCGCACACCACATTGGACTTGACGTTGTACGCCCCTTCCTTCACCTTGAGCAGACCGCGGTAGGAAGAACGGCCGCCATCCATGCAAATGGATTTGGAGACAATGCGGCTGGTGGTGTTGGGGGCCAGATGGACGACCTTGCCGCCCGCATCCTGATGTTGTCCTTTGCCGGCAAAAGCAATGGACAAAATCTCGCCATGCGCCCCTTCGCCCTTCATAAAGACCGCCGGATACTTCATCGTGATTTTTGATCCCAGGTTGGCATCCACCCATTCCATCGTGGCATTTTCTTC
>JAJRTP010000420.1 GCA_024278255.1 Chloroflexota bacterium
GATAACGGTATTGGTTTTGAGGAGAAATACCAGGAGCGGATTTTTAACCTGTATGAACGGCTGCACAGCCGCCGAGATTATGCCGGGACGGGGATGGGATTAGCCATTTGCCGCAAAATAGCGCTGCGGCACAACGGCCGTATTCAGGCCAAAAGCCAGCCGGGGCAAGGCGCTGCTTTTATAGTAACCTTGCCTGTTGAACAGTGATTGGTATTAGTAATTGGGTAATTGGGTAATTACCCAATTACCTTTGATAACGCAGCGCCGGGTCGCCCAAAATCTGTACCGACAGAATCATATCCCGCCAGCCGGGCAGCGGGTCTTCTACCGTTTCCGCCAGGAGCAGCGCTTCACCTATCGTATCCGCCTTTCCACTGAGCAAATTTTGGTAAAAGCGGGCAGCCAGCGGTGAGGCAGCCATATTATTCATGCTGGTTGTGGGAGCAACGGCCGCGACAATTCCCCCGTTTTCTACCCACAACAATTTCTCTGCCAAACTGTCCCGTTGCGGATCGTCAAAGGAACCATTGTTGCAGGAAAGCTACGTCAGAATAGGCGTGCGGCCGCTGTTTGCCAGCATCGCCCCATCATCCCCCTGAAAAACGCGCTCGTCTCCCCAACTGTCATAATCGCCATGCCCGGCATAATTCACCAGCCCCACGCCCTTATTCAAGGCGCTGATGATGTCATAATGGATGGCGTCATTTTGGCTCATATACAGGGCGTCCACGTTCAAGCCTTCTTCATCGAGATAAGCGGCCAGATTCTCGGTTATATTGTCGAAAACAGGTTCGTCATCGGCTACCAGAAGGGCGTGCTGCTGCCAGGGCTGGCTGGTCGTTTCATAGGCAATCGTTTTCTCTACCATGTTCTGTAGCTGGACGGCCGTCTGTGCCGGGAAGCGTCCTACAGCAATTTGCGGTGTGCCGGAATCGTCCAAAATGCCATACCAGGCATCGCTGCTCACATACCCGTTTTGGGCAGAATGGGTCAGGCTGGTGGGCAGGAGGTTTTCATTGGGAGCGTTGAGATGGTCGTGTAGATCATAGCTGGCATCCCCGGCCAACAAGACAAATTTGGGCGCGGGCGCTGTCCATTCGTCGGCAGCGTAGGTCAGGAAATCTTTGATGGCCTGGGCGGATTCATGCCCATAGCCAAATTCGGCGTAGATTTGGGGCAGGGACACGGCCGTTACCCGATACCCCTGATCGCGGCGGTGCTGCAGCAAGGGTTGCAATGCTTCGGCAAAGCCCGGTTCGTCCGGGATGATGGCAATGTAATCTGCGCCCCGTTCTTTTTGCTTCAGGCTGGCTTTGATGGTGGGGGCGCTGGCAATAGACGGCCGTAACGCCTCATCCGGCGTCAAAGCGATAAACTCCTCCCCAGTGCCGCCATTAAAACGGGCTTGCGCTTCCGTCACCTCAATACCCGACAGAGCCACAGGGTTCGCTTTATCCGACACGTTAAAAACCAGCAGGTTAGGGGCCGCCTGAGTAATTTGGATATTTTCTGCCGGGCTGCTGAACCAGAACTGACCGCGCCGGGCAGAGAGATCGCTTGCGTACAGCAGTTCCACCCGGTCAATGTAGACTGCTTCCCCGGTGGCATTCGTATCGCCCGGCAATTCAAAGGTCAATTCGTTCATTCCCGAGGGCTGTAAAATGCCCTGGGGGACACTTAGATCAATGGACTCCTGGCGGATGCCGTCCCATTTCCAACTTAGGAGTTCTTCGTCGTTGAGCGCCAATTTCATGTGGTGGTCGGGATAGCTATCGTATTCGGTGCTGGACCAGAGGCGCACAGAGAGACGGCCGTTCCCCCCATTCGGTTGTATGCCGTCCAGAGGCAATGTCCAGGCAGTCGGCGCTAAAAGGAGACGGCCGTACCATAAATCATCTCCTTCCGAGTCTGCCAAAAAGGTACTGTCTTCCTCCCAAATGTAACGCATCATGCCGGAAGAGACGCCGGGGCCGGTTGGGGCGGCGTCTCGTTCGGCCATCGCTGTGCCCGGCGCCAGGTTGAGTTGGTAGACAGAATGCGGTTCCAGAGGATTGGTTGTAGCTTCGGCCAGAAAGTACAGGGCGCTGCCGTCGCTGTAAAAGGGGATAGGGTCGCCGTTTCGGGTCAGGCGAATGTTATCGGCCGTCAACTCCTGCATGTTCCAGTTGTAAGCGGCCAGATCAGCAGCGGTTACGGCCGTCATGCCGCTTTCGGCGATGGTTAAATTCAGCGTTTGGGGGATTTCGCGGATGGCAGACGGCCGTATTTTTAAGGCGCGGACTTCGGAGGATACGGCCGTGTCCGCCCAAAACGAATATCCCGCTGCACCCAAAAAGAGCAGCGTCATGCTGGCCAAGGTAGCCAGAAAGAAGCGATGTTGCTGAGAGGCGTAATTCATAAACTATGCATGTGGTGGTGCTTAATGAAATTTGCAGCATCCAGAACCCCCATCCTGAATAGATGCCAGCCAATGAATAGCCAGGCAAACTTGCCCGAACCCGTCGCCAAACAGAATTTATCGGGAAATCGCTCTTTTATATTATTTGCGAACGCATGATGCTTGTTACCCGTAGCAACCCGTGTGAAGTGATTGCCAGTACCCGTGTGACTATACTCGAATTGTAGGACATGGTTGAGGAAAGTGAATGCTTTCTTATTGATAGTTAAGCCAGTTATCATGCTATAATCATATGATAAACAAAGACGCACCCGCCAAAAATAAACCGAAGCAAAACAAAAGGAGAACCTCATGGAATTGCCAGAATATGTCACTCGTGAAGAAGTACAACGTGTCTGTCAGGAATTAGGCTTTCGGGATTGGACAGCCCTGAAAACCACCGACGTCCTGCCCGAAGAAGCCAGCATTCTACAAAACGAAGTCGGTGAAGAAGCCTTACTGATTTCTACAGAGGATTTTCGTAACGGTCTGGAAGTAGAACTGGAACATGGAATGGAGTACAACGATTCCAACATCACCAACAATCACCCTATCCTGACAGCTAAAATCGTCCTGGCCCATCTAAAAGAAATGCTGGATTATTATGAACGTCTGGATGTGGCCGAGGGAGAAGGCGATCTACTTAAGGCGATTATGGCTGGGGATGTAGCTAAAATCCGCCGGGAATACATGAAATTACTGGCTGCCCGTATTTATCTGGCTCAGAAAGAACAGGCGCAGTTGGCCTGAAAAACACATAAATAGCCATTGTGCGTTGACAAACTGAGTTTTGATTGTATAATTCTTGTCGATACCCCCCCCATAGGGGGATGGGGGACAGATAAAGAGGCAGGTTTCTATGGATGATGGTACTAAAAAAGTAGTCACACAGAGGTTAGCCAGTGCTGCCGGGCATATCAAGGGCATCGAACGTATGGTTAATGATGATACCTACTGCATTGATGTCATCAAGCAGATTCAAGCCGTCCAGGCTGCGTTAAGCAAAGTCAGCACCATAATTTTAGATAATCATTTACAAACCTGCGTCACCACCGCTATTCAGGGGGATGACCCTGAGGAGCGACAGCGTATTTTGCATGAAGTGACCGGTGTTTTTGACATGAAGAACAAAATATCCTAAGGAGATAGAATGATGGAATCCAAGACATTTGTTGTACCTAATATTAGCTGCGGGCATTGCACCCACACCATTGAGATGGAAGTAAGTGATTTGGCTGGTGTGTCCAGCGTCAAAGCCGATGAAGAAACGAAGCAGGTAACTGTGGAATGGGTTGATCCGGCCACCTGGGACCAAATCCAGGGGACGTTGGTTGAAGTCAATTACCACCACCAAAGGTGGTGGCTTGGAGCGTTGCACCTAGAAGGTGCGACCTCACCGCTACTAATCGAACAACTTACCTTGGATGGCTTCGAGTCGCTTTTCCTGCTTCTCTTGCCACTTTACATACTGGCGAATCCGTTCTTCATCAATTCCCACTGTGCTGACGCAGTATCCCCGCGACCAAAA
>JAJRTP010000421.1 GCA_024278255.1 Chloroflexota bacterium
GAAATACAGCGTGATGGGCGTACCGCGCACCGTCATCAACGAAACAATCCACATGGAAGGGGCCGCACCAGAACCAATGTTGTTAGCCAAAATACAAGAAGCTGTTCAGTAATCAAAAATGAGCCTGACAAGCACGGCTTACAAAGAAGCAGAAACGCACCCGGACTACCGCCGCAATTTTACGGCCGGATGGGTTCACGGCACATTTTTCCAGATGTCGTCTGCTTTCGGCAACATTCAGACCGTGCTGCCGGCTTTTGTCACCTTTCTCACACCATCAACCGTTGTTATTGGTTTGATGGCTACGATTCAGGGCGTGGGTGAAATTATTCCCCAGCTTTTCACGGCGCATCTTATTGATGGCCAGCCGCGCAAAAAGAATTATTTGCTGGGCATCATTACCTGGCGCTGGATTGCCTGGGCATTGTTGGCCTGGTTAACATTTAAGTATGGCGTGACCCGGCCCGGCCTGGTATTAGTTGTCCTGATTGTACTTTTTAGCTCGTTTTCATTGGCCGGAGGCATGGGATCGGTCGTGTATGCGGATATTTTTTCCCGCGCCATACCAGCGCAGCGACGCGGCCGTTTTTCCAGCGCCAAGCAAATCGGCGGGTTTGCCCTGGCTATTCTGGCCGGTTGGATCGTTAAAAATATTCTGGATTCGGGTTCCACATTCCCGTTTCCCACCAATTTCAGCCTGATATTTGCCCTGAGTGCTGTGACATTGGCGGTAGCTTTTGTGGGCTTCGCTCTCATCCGGGAACCTGTATCTCACGCCCCGCGGCAAAACCATTCCATCAGGGAAATGCTGCGCCAAGGGACCACACTGGTCAAAACCAACCCTAACCTGCGTCTTTTTCTTATCTCACGGGCTGTTATAGGTATGACGGTGGGGATGGCCTCGTTTTACGTGGTGTATGCCCGCAATGACCTGGGCGTCAGCGCCGGTGCAGTGGGCTTGTTTCTGACAGCGCAAATGGCGGGAGCGGCCGTTTCCAACATTTTGTGGGGCTGGCTGGCGGATGGGTATGGCAATAAAACGGTGATTGTGGGGACGATGGTGACGGCGGGGTTAACGGCCGTATTCGCCCTGACCCTACCCGCCTTTTACCTGCCCGCCTACGTCATCGTATTCATCTTACTAGGCGCCATGCTCAGCGGCTGGCGCATCGGCTATAATAACTTCGTCCTGGAAATGGCGCCGAAAAAAATTCGCGCCGCCTGCGTGGCCTGGCAAAACACCTTAATCGCCCCTGTTACCCTCCTGCCCTTGATAGCCGGGGCCTTGCTAAGCAGTATTTCCTTTACAACTATTTTTGTCGTACAGCTAGGACTAATCATGATAGGGCTAATCGCTTCCCTGCGTTTGAAAGACCCGCGACATACGCCGGCAGGAATTTGCACTTAAACGGGGCTAGTCTTCGTTTGGCCCAAACCTGTAGGACGATTTTGCAAATCGTCCAGAGGCGATTTACAAAATCGCCCCACATTGGCAACTGAAAACCCGTAAGGCGATTTGGCAAATCGCCCTACATTTTTGAAGGAGACAATATGACAACAAAAACCAAAACAAAACCAAATGTAAAGAAAAAGAAAAAACAACCCAGAGTAATCGTTTTCTCCACGCCAACCTGCTCTTATTGCAATATGGCCAAGCAATACTTCCGCCGCAACAAGATCCGCTTTAAGGATGTGGACGTCAGCCGGGACCAGGCAGCCGCCCGTGATCTGGTGCGACGCAGCGGGCAAATGGGCGTGCCTGTGATTGACATTAATGGAAAAATTATTGTAGGGTTTGATAAACCAAAAATCAACAGCTTACTGGGCATTTCCGGCTCATAAATTAGCCCTTTGTCCAATAATTTGATACATTAGAAGGGTCAGGCACAAAATCAGCCTGATCATCTAAATCACAACCAAAAAAATGGGATGGTTCAGTAGCCCGGAAAAATAGCTTGACACTTTGTAGGACGATTTTGCAAATCGTCCAGAGAGCGATTTACAAAATCGCCCTACAAGCTGTTAAGGGAAATTTGAACCATCTCAAAAAAATCAAAAATTATAAGAGGAGATAAAACATTATGACTATCGAACCATTAGGCGCACGTGTACTGATTCGTCCCCTGGCTCAGGAATCCAAGACCAGCAGCGGTATTATTTTGCCGGAAACGGCCAAAGAAAAGCCGCAGCAAGGCATCATTGAAGCTGTCGGCTCAGAAGAAGAAATGATGTCGGATTTGGCTGTCGGCAACCGCGTGCTTTTTCCCAAATACTCCGGCACGGAGATCAAGGTTGACGACGTGGAATACCTGATCATGGACGAGAGCGATGTGTTGGCTCGCCTGAGCGAATAATATTTTCCAAAACAAACGAAAAAAGCCCCCGAAATTCGGGGGCTTTTTTATTTACGCCATGATTACAACAGATGAAGAATGGAACAGATTTTCTCTAAAAATCATCTGTTTCTTTCCTAATCTGTTGTACTCTCACGCTTGTAAAGCGGCCAGGACGCGCTTCATACGGGCCTGTACTTCCTCGGCAATGGGCGCAACGTCCGGGTTTTGGGCTACACCCAGCATAACGACGGGGTCAATCAGAGCCACCTCGATTTTGCCGTCATCGGTCTGGACTACGGTGACGTTGCAGGGCAGCAGCAGCCCAATATCTGATGCGGCCGTCAGGGCATCATAAGCCAGCGGGGGGTTGCAGGCGCCCAAAATTTTGTACGGCCGAAAATCCACATCCAGCTTTTTCTTGAAGGTTGCCTGGACGTCAATCTCGGTGAGGACGCCAAACCCTTCAGCCATCAGAGCCTCTCTGGTTTTGGCCTCAACATCGGCGAAATCGCCCTCCAGAACAACGGTAAATCCTAAATTTGTACTCATAGTTGTCTCCTTACGCCTCAACAATCTCATACGAACTGGTAATATCCACCGTCTGCTTCAGCATCGCCTGGGCCGGGCAGTAACGAACTTCAGATAGTTCAATGGCCCGTTCCACCGATGCCGGTTTCACCAACTTGCCTTCCACAATGTAATGAATGTGTATTTTGGTAAAAACGTGCGGATGCTGATCCGCTTGTTCCGCTTCAGCCGTTACCCGAAAACCAGTCACCTCCTCCCGCTTCTTCCGCAGAATAGAGATGACATCCATCGCCGTGCAGCCAATCAAGCCGGTCAAAATCAACTCCATCGGCCGAAAGCCATCATCATCCCCGCCAACAGAAGGGTCGCTGCCCAAATTGACAACAAAGCCGGAATCGGCCGTTCCCGCAAAAGTTAATCCATGATCCCAGGTTACTGAAGCATTCACTGATACTCTCCTTATTCTTTGTACTGGAGCGAAGGTCACGCCTTCGCCAACATTTTATCAGGTAAAAACGCCGCCTTCGGCTACGTGGCCGCAGACGGGACAGGTCAACAGAAACAGGCCGTCATAGGCCAAAATACCTTCGCCGCAGTTGGGGCAAATTTGTCCCGGCTTGACCGGTATCTGGCAAACCGTTTTGGCCGGCTCTTCGGCGCGCCACCAGGGGGCTGACTTTTTGGTTTTTTTTACGGCCGTCTTACTCGTCATACCTTTAAGCCTATATTTCGCACGTTAAAAATCGAATAGAGAGATAAAAGTGGCGAAGGTACTCACTTGATGGCAAAGTAGAAGGTGACAACCCTACTTACCGGAGTACCTTCGCATGAATTTTGCCACGAAAACTAACCGCACAC
>JAJRTP010000422.1 GCA_024278255.1 Chloroflexota bacterium
GCGTTCTTCCAGCCAGGCCAGCAGGTCGCGCTGTAAGGCATCGGTGGGGGAAAAGGCCGCGTGGCCGCCTTCGGAGGGGCAGGGCAGATAGCGGGCGCCGTCCCAGATGAGGAACGCTTCACCCAGGCCGGTGCCGGGAGCGACGATGGCGATGGCCCCGGTGGGATCGGGCTGGCCGGGTTTGATGACGGCCGTATCTTCTGCGGTGAGGTGGGGTACGGCCGTGGCGATGGCTTGCAAATCATTCAGGAGCAGGACGCGGGGGATGCCGGTAGCTTGTTGGATAAGGTGGGCATTGAGGCGCCAGGGCAGGTTGGTAATTTCAGCTTGATTGTCTTCTACGGGGCCGGCCACGCCAAAGCTGGCGAGTGTGGGGTGGGGGGTACGGCCGTCTAAAAACCGGTCAATCATCTCCTCCAGCGAACTGAAATCCTTACTGGAGAATGTTTCTACTTGCAGCGGCTGCCAACCTTCCTCGTCAGCCGCTAAGGTGAAAAGGGCCAGGATGGTTTTTGTGCCGCCAATATCTCCCGCAAGTAACATGACTTGATATGTCTATCTCAACTTTCTACCTGGACGCCTTTCCAGAAGGCGACGTAGCCGGTGATGTTTTTGGCTGCCGAACTAGGTTCCGGGTAATACCAGGCCGCATTTTGGTTTGTCTGCCCGTTCACTTCAATGTCATAGTAGCTGGCCGTCCCTTTCCAGGGGCAGATAGTGTGGTGATTGCTTTCCTTAAAATAAGCGCGATTGATGGCGTCGGGCGGGAAATAATGATTTCCCTCTACTATTTCTGTTTGATTGCTTTCGGCCAGAACGACGCCATTCCAGATTGCTTTTGCCATGGGGTACACTCCTTGTTGAATCGGAATTGTTATTGGGTGCATTTCAAATGAGTTGAGTAGCAGCGCCGGGCGCGGGGTCAACGGCTCTGGTCATTTAGAAGCTCGATACCCCGTGCCCGGCGCTGCTCATTGTTATTCAGCGGGGGCGAATGGTTCCGCTTCCAGGATACGCAGCAAAATTTCATATCTTTCCCGGCAGTCGGGGCACATATCCAGATGATTTTTGACCAGAGGCATCAATGCAGCCGCTTCTTCATCGGTGACGACCAACTCAACGTACTCATCCAGCAAGTCAAATGTTTCCTCGCAAGAGTAGGCATTTTCCTGTACGTTTTCCAGACGGCGCAGCAAATCGAGTAAGGCTGCCTGGTCGAGAGTAGAACATTGCCCGGCAGATTCCTCAGGCGTGTTGTTGGTTGACTTGGCCTCACTGTGTTTGTCGTTCATATGATTCTTCATCTGTTCTTGAGATGTGTCCATCCGGCTGAATCTTTTCTTCAGGATATTATTCAATCTTGCCTGCATCTTCTGACGAATTGTGCGGATGAGTTCTTACCTCTCGAATACGGCAATTAGTTCGGCAGGGGACATACCGTCCCGTTCCAGGCTCTTCTTAAGGCGGACGCGGGCGTCGTGCAGCAGTTTGTAGACGGCGTTGGGTTTCATGTCCAGCATTTGGGCGATTTCGTTGGTAGATTTGCCTTCAATGACGGAAGCGACGAGGGCGGTGCGCTGTTTTTCAGTCAGGTCGTTTTGGATAAGATCGTTGACGTGGGACATAAGTTCGATACGCTCGGTCTGGTTTTCGGGCTGGGGAGATTTATCGGCGATGAAGCTGGGAGTATAGTCGCCGGACTCAGTGGCGGTGAGACTGTCGAGCGAGTTGTCCTTCCAGCGTTTGCGCCGCAGTTCGGTCAGGGCGACGGAGACGGCGATTTTGTGGGCCCAGGTGGTGAATTGGCTGCGGCCGGCGAAGGTGTCCAGCTTATCGAGGATTTTGAGCAAGGCGTCCTGGGCAAAGTCGTCGGCCAGGCTTTCAAATTCCAGGGCGGATGTGTTGACTTGCCCCAGCAGGCCGCGGCGCAGACCATTGACCAGTATCTGGAATAAATCGGCCAGGGCGATGTTGTGGCAGGGATGCCCGGTGCGTAGTTCTGCTAACCATTGTTCGTTCGTTCGTTTAGACACGGCCGTAATTATACCGAATAATTTTAATAAGGGGATAGCTGCTTACAGATTAATCAGAGAAAGCGTGGAAGATGGGGGTATAAAGAGGTAAATAATGAATGAACCGTATGATTTGGTAATTATTGGGGCAGGGTCGGCGGGCTTGACGGCCGTCAACTTTGCCCGGCAGTTTGGCGCGAAAACGGCGCTGGTGGAACGGGAGCGGATTGGCGGAGATTGTACCTGGGTGGGTTGTGTGCCCAGCAAGGCGCTGCTGCACGCGGCCAAAATGGTGCAGTCAGCCCGCGCGGCCGCCCGGATGGGACTGGTGACGGGGGTGAATGGCGTATCGGTGGACATGGTGCAGGTACGTGACTACGTGCAGCAAACGATTGCTTCCGTCTGCCAGTACGAAACGCCGCAGATTATTGCGGAGCAGGGTGTGGACGTGATTTTGGGCGAGGCGCATTTTCGGGATGCGTATAACCTGGAAGTGGGGGATCGGGTGATTGCCGGGAAGAAATTTTTGCTGGCGACCGGGGCGCATCCCTTTGTGCCACCGATTCCCGGCCTGGCAGAGACGCCTTTTATAACGTATAAGCAAATTTTTGACGTGGATCGGCTGCCGCAGCATCTGCTGACGCTGGGGGCGGGGCCGATTGGGGTGGAACTGGCGCAGGCTTACGGCCGTTTAGGGGCGCAGGTCACGTTGATTGATGTGGGCATTTTGCCCAGGGAAGATGCGGAAGTAGGGCAGGTGATGGAAGGTGTACTGCGGCGGGAAGGGGTGGGTTGTGTGCGGGGTTTGGCTACGGCCGTGTCCCATCAGGACGGTCAATTCAGCCTGACAGTGGCCGACACGGAAAGCGAAGCGGAAACAACGTTGACCGGAGGTATGCTGTTGGTGGCTGTGGGGCGGCGACCTAATGTAGAGGGGATGGGCCTGGCTGAAGCGGGGGTGGCTTACGGCCGTGACGGGATTCAGGTGAATGACAATCTGCAAACCGCAGCGGGGCACATTTACGCGGCCGGTGATTGTTTAGGCGGCCACCAGTTCACCCATTTTGCCAGTTGGCAGGCGTACAAAGCGGTGCGTAACGCTTTACTGCCGGGCAGCAGCAAAGGCCACAGCGACATTGTGCCCTGGACGATTTTTACAGACCCGGAAGTGGCTCAGGTGGGGCTGACGCTGGTTGAGGCTCAGGTGCAGTATGGCGATCAGGCAACCGTTATCCGGCAAAGTCTGGATCGGGTGGATCGGGCGATGACGGATGATGCGCTGGATGGTTTTATCAAGATGGTACGGCACAAGGACGGCCGTATTCTGGGGGCCGCCATTGTCGCGCCCAGAGCGGGAGAGATGATTGCCGAAGTGGCTCTGGCGATGCAGAACAATATCAAGCTGGCGGGAATGGCCCATACCATCCATCCTTATCCCGGTTACGCTATCGGGATGCAGGCATTAGCGGCGGATGAAGTGACGCATGATTTTGTGAACAGTCGGGTGGGGCGGATTGTCAGGCGTCTAGCGGGATAGGATGTGAAATCGTAGGCGATCCTGGCCTCTTATCGCTCCGGTTTGACGTTGAAACGGTAGCCTGTCCCTCGCTCGGCGATAATGTAAGTAGGGTCGTTGTGGTCGGCTTCTATTTTGCGGCGCAGCCGGTGGATGTGGACGTGGAGCCGGTCTTCCTGGGCGTCTTGCATGGGCCAAATGCGGTTGAGCAGAAAGTCGGTCGTGACGATGCGGCCGGCGTTGCGTACCAGGATGTAGAGCAGTTTGTTTTCGGTGGGGGTGAGGGAGACGGTTTCGCCGTCTACGACGGCTTCGCGGTTGGGGAAGTTGACTTGCAGCCGCTCGTCTATGCGCGTGGTGGATTCCAGGGTGTAGTTGTAATCGCTCATGCGGCGCAAGACGCGGCCTACCCGAGCTGCCAGTTCGTCGGAGTTGAAGGGTTTAACGATGTAATCTTCGGCGTATTTCTCCAGGCCTTCGATGATGGTTTCTTCGGTGTTTACGGCCGTGAGCATGATAATGGGCATATCGCTGAACTCGCGCACTTCCCGGCAAAACTCGAAGCCGCTCATCATGGGCATGTGCAAATCCACCAGGGCCAGATGAGGCATTCCGTAGCGGTGGATCATTTTTAGGGCGTCTTCTCCGGATACGGCCGTGGTCACTTCATATCCTGCCATTTCCAAAGTATGCTTCACAATACGCAGCGTATACGTATTGTCATCTACCACCAAAATTCGTTGTGATTCAGCCGGGGAGTCAAACATAGCGCTCAAAATCCATCTCTTAAAATCTATAAATCAGACGCACTGCTAAAACTACCAAGATCGACAAGGTGCATCTTGTACTTATTCAATCAACGCAATCAGTATACTCGAAGAGATGTCAGAGAGAAAGATATAACCCAATAAAAGTCATATCTGGTTCATAAAAATCACTGAATTTGTCAAATTCCTGCGTGATGGCTTGATTTCAGTTTGCCCGAAAAATCTCATAACCCCAATTCATTGTCAGTCCCCTTATTTCTGCTAGAATTTCCTTCCGTACTTTTGCCGTAGATAGGCGCATGTGTTATAACATGGGCGAAA
>JAJRTP010000423.1 GCA_024278255.1 Chloroflexota bacterium
AAATCACCCGCCCCGGCCCGGTTTACCAAGCCCAGCAGCCCATCCACATTCCGCAAGCTGTTTTCCGGCGACTGGACAATTTCCAAAGCAAACTGACCGCTAAAGGTAGATGGGTGGGGATAACGCACGGTGTAGGTGACACCGCCGGTTTCCGTTGCCGGGATGAAGCCGGGCGGGGGTGTGCCGATGGCGTTGATTGTAGTGGTGATGTCCCGGTGAGTGGCTGGGTCCAGATCGCGGTCAAAGATAGTTTGTACGTGGTTGATGACGCCGGGCGAGTCGGTGATGAGCAGGACGCCGCGCCGGCCCCAGGTTCCGTCACTTTTGTCATCGTAGGGTAGGCTGTTGGGGCTGAGGTTTTCGCTGCTGATGATCACTTGTTGGTCGTCAATGAGAATGAATTTGGCGTGGATGTATTTGTAACGATTAGCGATGTCGCGGGTGGCGTCGTTGATCATAAACCAGCAAGCGCCGCCAGCCAATTCTAGCTGCTGGCAAATGTAGCGTTCCTGATCGCTGGCTCCACCGGGCGGGCTGCCTTCCATGAGCAGGGTAACGCTGACGCCGCGATTTTGGGCAGCAATCAGGGCGTTCATTATACCGATGTTCTCGAAGGTGTGGCTTTCGATTTGGATGCTGGTTTGGGCGGTGTTGAGGGTGGCGATCAGAACATCATAAGCGTTATCGGGGGCGATGGCCACGGTGAGTGTGGCGGTTTGGGTGATTATGTACGTCTGGAAAAATTCGTCTAGGTCCCAGCCGGGGTAGAGAACTTTACGGCCGTTCACCACATCCCCTCTTTCCTGCGCCCAATCTACGGCCGTATCCGTGTCCGGTACAGGCAGCCCGGTTTGCTGTCTGCGCTTGCGGTAGAGAATCTGGCCTTCTTCGCCAAAATCGGGTGTGCGGGGGACAGATGCGCCATTCCAGTCATCAATAGTTGTATCGCCGCTTTTGTACACCAGCACGTCAACGACTTCACTGGTGTTGTCCAGCAAAATCACTTCGTCGCCGCCATTGGCATAACCGGGCCAACTGCCGCTGGCAAAGTTGGGTACGCTGGCGGAGGTGTCGTTGACTTCAAAATCAGGCCAGAAACCGAATTGACGCTGAAAAGCGGCCCCGTCTTTAGCCAGCCAGATTGTTTGCTGCGGGGCAATGCTGACGCCGTCGGTGATAACCAGTTTGCTGCTGTCTACGGCATCGTTGATGGCCCAGCCGCTGAGGTCTACGGCCGTACCGCCGACATTGATCAAACGTACCGCTTCGTCCAGGTCCTGGCTTTCCAGGCCGTCGTAAAGAACCGCGTCAATGAGTACGGCCGTACTCGTGGCCTGGGTCTGGCTGATGAGGCTGACAAATAAGAATGCGGGCAAAATCAAGGCGGCTAAAAGCCACAGGCTTCGTTTGAACATGGTATCTCCTTTTTTGGGCGAGTACAACAGATTCGGAAAGAAACAGATACTTTCCCAGCGAAAATCTGTTCCTTCCTCCATCTGTTGTACTCTTCCTGTTGTACTCCTAGCGGTAAACATGGAACTACCATACAAAATCCGCTTGATTAGAAAATAGCAAACTCGTCCCAACGGGGACTTTTTTCTCTGGTACAATCCCGCCCCATGCAGGCACTCATCAAACCTCACTGGCTCACGGCCGTATTCCTTTTGCTCCTCCTTGGCTTGACGGCTTGCGAACGGCCGTCTGACCCGGCAGCGATAGTGGCGGCCAATCCGGCTGCGGCAACAACGCCTTTAGCCCCCACGCCTACCCTGGCTTCTACTCATCTGCCGCCACCGACGCCTGACGCGACGGCCGTATCCCCTGCCTTCACGCCCACGCCCACGCTCACCCCCACCCCTTTCTACACCGGCCCTCTGTCTCCACCCTGCGGCCTGTCTTTGCCCATCTTGCCGGAACAGGCGGAAGCGGCCGTTACTGAATTGTCGCCTGATGCGGCGGCGTTGACGGCCGTAGAAGAAATCATCTGGCCCTCCGCCCGCCCCGCCTTGCAGCGCCTTCTGGACGAACCGGGCACGGTTGGGTTGGCGGCGTACCGGGTGGGAGATGAGGCCAACGGCGTCTACCTCAATGCCGACATGCAGATGCCCCTGGCTTCCGTCGTCAAACTGCTGCCTTTGGTGGCTTACGCAGAAGCGGTGGCAGCCGGCAAACTGGACCCCACCAGCACGGTGACGCTGGCTGAATTGGAGCAGTATTATCTGCCCGGCTACGATTTGGGATCGCACAACCGGGCGGTGCGCGAACTGCGGGAAAAAGGGCGCATTTTGCCCGACCCGGAGCGGATTTTGCTGGAAGATGTGCCCTGGATGATGGTGCGGCACAGTTCCAACGCCGCAGCCGATTATTTGCAGATGCTATTGGGGCAAGCGGCGATTGAGGCCACGGCCGTATCCCTGGGATTAACCGAACAAACCGCTCCCTGCACCTGGTTAGGGCAATTTATGGCGATGGCTAACCACACCCGCGCCGGCGTGGATGACCGGCAGGCCATCGAAGCCTACCTGGCCGACCCGGACAGTTACGGTGCGGACGCCGCTTTGTTGACGGATGCTTTTGTCCAGGATGAGGCTTTTCGGCAGGCAGAAAATGAATGGCATCGGGACACGCGACGGCCGTCAGTCAATACCCAGCGTTTCTTCAGTCACAAGCTCAACGCCCACGGCACCGCCAACGAATACGCCGCCCTGATGGCCCGCCTGGCCCAAAACGGCCTGAGCAACGGCGACAGCAGCTTTCTGGCCCGGCGCTATCTGGAATGGCCCATGGTCTTTCCCGATAACCAGGAACTATTCAGCAATCTGGGCTATAAAAATGGCTCCCTGCCCGGCATTTTGACCACAGTTTACTACGCCTACCCCCAGGGCGAAACCACCCCTGTCGTGGTCGTCCTCTTCTACAAAGAACTGCCGCAGCGTACTTACCGGCAGTGGCGCTATGGCTTGCCTTACGATGAATTGGCCCGCTGGCTCCTGGTCGATCCTCAGGCCATCCCCGCCCTGCGCCAACTTGTAAACCCTGAAAATTGAACTCAGAAAATCTCCTCCTTGCCCTCTCCTGAAAACCACCTATGATACCCTCAGAATTTTACAGTTGTGGAGGCTGATTGACTGACAAAACTTATCTCACCGCAGAGGACGCGGAGATCGCAGAGAGAAATGAAGGGAAAACCTCCGCGTTCTCTGCACTCTCTGCGGTGAAAAATGAGCTTGTCACTCAATGAGGTTGTGGAGGTGAAAAATGGGACAACTTCTGGACTTTTGGAATTATATTCAATCCGTGGCGGGTGTGGGATCATTTGATTTTCAAGGCGATATTTTATCAATAGCCGTCCATTTGCTTTTGGCCGTTATTGTTTTGTTTATAGGCCGGTGGTTGGCCAGAAGAATCCGCGTTATATTGCATCGTGCCCTTGTAAAGGCAGAACTCTCCCCTTCTTTAATCAATTTATTCGTCGCGGTGGTCTACTACAGCATTATTCTGTTGGCTGTTGTTTTAGCCCTGGCTGTAGCTGGCGTGCCCATGGACTCGATCATATTTATCGTCGGTGTGGTCGTTATCGTTCTGGCCATTGCCTTGCAAGATTCATTGGGTAACCTGGCGGCGGCCGTTATCTTCCTTTTGTTTCAGCCCTTCAAGGTGGGCGATATGGTGGAAGCGGCCGGTGTTTTTGGCACGGTGCAGGAAATCCAGATGTTTCGCACCTTGTTTTTGTCGCGGGATAATACGGCCGTATCCGTCCCCAACATGGCTATCCTCAACGGCAACATCACTAACTACTCCCAGGAAGGTGTTGTGCGGCTGGATATGGAATTTATGGTCAGCTACAGTGATGATTTACTCAAAGCCAAGCAGCTTTTGCAAGAGATTATTACCGGCAATGACCATGTTTTGGCTGACCCGGCCCCGGTCATCGGCGTAAAAGAGTTGGGTGACAATGGCGTATCTTTTGTCTTTCGGCCGTTTGTAGCTGCCGATGATATGTGGCAGGTGCGGTATGACCTCACCGAAAAAGTAAAACTGGCCTTTGATGAGGCCGGTATCACCATCCCTTTCCCGCAGCGGGATGTGCATATGTACCAGCAGGAGGTGACGGGAAAATAGTTTTTTCTTGACAACGGCCGTCACTTTATTGTATAGTATGCCCTGTATGGAACCGGTTCCATACAGGGCATTTTTTTTAATCCTACCGCACCCCGCAACCGTCAATCCTGTAGGAAGAGGAGAATTGATGGCAAACGCAACCATCCGCGATGTAGCCAAAAAAGCCGGCGTCGGCGTCGGCACTGTCTCCCGCGTTCTGAATCAGAGTACGGCCGTATCCCCAGCCACTCGCACCAAAGTTCAGACGGCCATTGCCGAACTCGACTACACCCCCAGCCCTATCGCCCGCCGCCTGTCCCTGGGCCGCACGATGACCATTGGCGTGATTGCTCCTTTCTTTATACGGCCGTCCTATGTCGAACGCCTGCGCGGTGTAGATATTGTCTTGGCGGAAAGCGAATACGACTTCATTATCTACAACGTTGAAACCGTCGCCCGCCGCGACGCCTGTTTCCGGGACATTTTTCGCCAGGAACGGGTAGACGGCCTGCTCATTATCACCCTGCCTCCTACCGATGAAGAAGTTACCCGCTTAAAACAAGTAAACATCCCCACCGTCCTGGTAGATGGCGCTCATCCCCAAATCAGCCATGTAATGATTGATGACGTGGCCGGCGGCTACCAGGCCACCCGCCATCTTATTGACCTGGGTCACCGTAAAATTGGCTATATCAGCGATCTGCTCCAGGAAAGCCCCTTTGGTTTTCGCCCCGTGGCTGACCGCTACCAGGGCTACCGCAATGCGTTGGCTGATGCCGGTATCGAATTCCGCCCCGAATATCATCGTCAGGGCGAACTCAGCCGCCGCGAAGCCAGCCGCCTGGCTCAGGAATTGTTGACCCTGCCCGATCCCCCCACGGCTATTTTTGCCTACAGCGATACCCAGGCGTTTGGCGTTTTGCGTGCTGCCCAAAATTTGGGTTTGAAAGTACCCGAAGAACTCTCTGTCATTGGCTATGACGACATTGAAATCTCAGAATTTTTACACCTAACCACCATCTGCCAGCATTTACTGGAATCCGGACAGCGTGGGGCCGAATTACTGCTGGCCGAAATTGCTGACCCCGGTCTGCCTCAGGAAGTCATTTTACCGACGGATTTGGTACTCAGAAGT
>JAJRTP010000424.1 GCA_024278255.1 Chloroflexota bacterium
ACATCTGTTAGCCTATCCCTTACCGGCAGCCGCCCCCGGCCAACAGGTGGAAATCACCATCCCCTTTACAGCGCCGCGCCGCCGGGGTGCCTGGTTCAGTGATTGGCGTTTTCAGGATGAGCAAGGGGATTTGTTTGGCGAAATTATTTATGTGCGGATTGTTTCCATCTGATTCAATCATTATTTTGTTGGTTGAACGTCAGGAAGCAAACATCTGTTGTTCGGCCTTGTTTTGTTATAATGGCCTGACAAAAGAATGACATAGCCATAACACGAGGGTTTTTATGAACACCCAGCAACAGTCAAAACAAAACGGCCGTTTGCGTGTTCTCATTGCCGATGACATTTTAGAAACGAGACGCAGTATGCGCTTGATGATGACCCAGGTGCCGGATACGGTCGTGGTGGCCATTGCTCATGACGGCCGTCAAGCCATCACCCTGACCGACAAAGAAAAACCGGACATCGCCTTTGTAGATGTCAATATGCCCGAACTGGACGGCCTGCAAGCCATCGAACAAATGCTGGCCCACCATCCCAACATGGCTTGCTTCGTCGTCTCGGCCGAGCGGGATAAAGCCACCCGGCAGCGAGCCATTGACGCCGGCGCGCGTGGCTTTCTGCTCAAACCCATCACCATTGACCAGTTGACCCAAACCGTGAACGATGTGCGGGACGAACTCATGGAACGACGGCGGCAGAGCCAAACCGCACAAGGGCAGCGCTATCAACGCCTGGAGCAGCAGGCCAACGAATACATCAAAGCCCGCCGCGTAGATGACCAGGCCGTCGCCGTATTGGAAGAACTGGCCCGCAGCCCGGCCTGCAACCGGCGCTATTTACGCACCCTGGCTGTTCTCTACGTTTTTAGAAGTGAATGGCGTAAACTGAAGTTTCTGGCGGCCCTGTTGGAAAAACGCCAACAATAAACCTCCGACTGCTGGAAAACGAAACCGAGCTTCAAATGAAGCCCGGTTTCTGGCAAAAAAGGAGTATAAAAATGAGTTTTAAAACTAATCGTTTTCTGTTTTGGCCGTAAACGATCCTTTGAGAACAGAATAACCGCTCACCAAATTCATTTGTTCCAACAAATCCATAATTCGTTTGCGTTCTCCCTGCACGGTCAGGTTCAAAGTAACGCGGTCATTTTTGTCTGTTTTTTTGCTTTGTTTTTGCTTCACCATAAGATTTCCCGGTTTGTTACGACCTGTCGTTTAATTGCTGAAAAAGAATGAGCCAGCTAACAATACATCCCTTTCTTTTGGCCCAATATGCCGCTACGTTAGGTATGCTCTAAGCATAATTGAGAAACCGGCCCAAACCAACGACCTAAAAGTACTGCCTTTTTTCTCCGCTCCCGAACCTTGTTCTGCGGTGTGGAACTTTTAGGAAATTGCCTGTTCTTGTCGTAAAATGATGTCGCTTATAAATTTTCTGGCTGGAGGATAATTATGCAATATGGTTTGTTTGAAGAACGTCCCCATTATTACACATCCCTTGACGAACTGATTCAGGATATGATGCAAATGACTGATGATCCGCTGGCTAACGCCGGGACTAATGTAGTTATTTGTCGCGGCAACCCGGAAGCGAAGTTGATGATTGTAGGCGAAGCCCCCGGCCCGCGGGAAAATGAGCTGGGCAAGCCGTTTGTGGGCCGCTCCGGGCAGTTGCTGGACCAGATTTTGCAGGCCGCTGGCTTTGACCCGGAGGAGGATGTGTTCATCAGCAATTCTGTCTTTCGGATGCCGCCGGGGGAAGGGGGCAAAACGTTCCGCAAACCCACGACGGATGAGATCGAAGGATACAAACCATATATTCTGGAGATTATCCGCCTGATGGACCCGGTGATTATGCTGTTGGCGGGCAATGTGGCTACGCAATCTATTTTAGGTAAGACGGGTATTACGAAGCTGCGCGGCCAATGGTTTGATTGGCACGGCCGTAACGTCATGCCTATCTTCCACCCCGCCTACCTCCTGCGTAACCCCACCCGCGCCCCCAACGGCCCCAAAGCCCTCATGTGGCAGGACATTCAGGAAGTGCGGCGGAAGTATGATGAGTTGGTTTCCGGTAATCAGTAAGCGGTTTTCAGTAATCAGTTTTCAGTGGTTGGCTGAATGGATATGACAACGAAAGATTTGTTCGAAGGTAGTGAAGCAGTGATATTCAAAGTGATCTCCAGCAACAAGGCCAGAACGCAGTGGGGCGATATGCTCGGCGCCGTCATTGCCGGCAACCATATTATCGTCAAGCGGTACGGCAAACCGGCTGCGGCCGTTATTCCCTATCAGGATTTTCTGGAACTGGAAGAAATGCTGGAAGATTTACACGACATACGCGAGGGGCAGGCAGCATTGGCCGAATGGAAACGCAATCCTGATTCCTTCCGATTATGGGAAGACGTCAAAAAAGAACTGTTCGAGGCCGAAGACAGTTTATGACCTATTCAGAGAAAGCCGCCCTGCGCGGCGAACCGGGCTACGTGTGGCGTTCCGGGCAGGAGCGGCGGCTGGCAATGATCCGGCAGTGGGTGAACCTGGACGGGGCCGTTATTCTGGATGATGGCTGCGGGCTGGGGCAATACCTGGAACATTTTACCCCTTTCACTCAACACCGCTTTGGCCTGGAAGTGGAGCATGACCGGGCGGTGCAGGCCATCCCCACCGCCAGCGGCATTGCTCAGGGGGTAGGCGAACATCTCCCCTTTGCCGCCGACAGTTTTGATTTTGTCTTCAGCAACGAGGTGATTGAACACGTGCAGGATGACGCGGTGTATGCGGCGGAGATGGCGCGGGTAATCAGGCCGGGCGGCCGACTTCTTCTCTTCTGCCCCAACCGCTGGTACCCCGTCGAGCAGCACGGCATCTACTGGAAAGGGACATACAAATTTGGCAACATCCCCCTGGTGAACTACCTGCCCAACCGCTGGCGCAGCCAACTGGCTCCCCACGTGCGCGCCTACACCAAAGGCAGCCTGCTCAAGCTGTTTGCCGCTTTACCCCTACAGGTCATCTACCACACCCGCATCTTTGGCGGCTATGACAACATTGAGTACCGCTGTCCCCGGTTAGGCAAGGCATTGAAGAAGGGGTTGTATACGGCCGAAAAAACCCCTCTGGCCGTTCTCGGCATTTCCCACTTGCTAGTTTTGGAGAAAGTGTAATATCACACCTTCACACTTTCACCCATCGCGTCCTGCGGCGTTTTGCCTAACGCCAGCAAAGCGCGCACCAGCAAATCCAGTGAAACAGTCGGATCCCCTTTTTCCATTTTTGCTACCCTTGATTGACTGGAATGAATGAGACGGGCCAACGCAGATTGGGTCAATTGTTTTTCTTGCCGGGCAGCGTGCAAATTACGCGCCAGATTGAGTTTGAGTTCAATGTAGGCTGCTTCTTCCGGCGTCAGTTCTAAAAATTCCTCGGCCGAACCGATGGCCCAGCCTGCTTCTTCTAGCTTTTGTCGTTTTTTGCTGTCCATTTTTACTCACTCATATAACAATGTATCATATCGCTTGATACGTCGCTGACATGCTTCAATAACTTTTCGGGGCGTTTGGTTTGTTTTCTTCGGGAAAACTTCTAAAATGACAATGGCATCCGGGTCAATGCGGTAAATGATGCGCCATGTCTTGTTTTTGTCGTTGATGCGTAGTTCGTGGCAGCGCGCCGCGATGGATGGCATTGGTCTGGACTGTGGGAGAGAAAGCAGTTCGCCTTTTTGCAATTGGCGCAATAAGAACCCCGCTTCCAACCGCGTTTCTGGCGAGAATGGCGGCGTTTTAATTTCTCCGTGCAGCCAAACGAGTGGTTTATCTACCCTAATTGAAGTATATGTCATATATGACATATTAACAAGTGCAAATATCAATGAGCAAATTGAGGAAGCGCCATGAACCAACAAGAACTGCTGCAACTAATTGACCGCGCCGCCGCCGAAGGGTGGACGGAACTGGATTTAAGCCAGAAGTGGTTAACAGAACTTCCTCCCGAAATCACCCAACTAACCAAATTGACAAGACTTAACCTAAGCCGCAACCAGCTAACGGAACTCCCCCTTGGAATCGGCCAACTGACCAGC
>JAJRTP010000425.1 GCA_024278255.1 Chloroflexota bacterium
CGCATTAACAAAACAAAAACGAAACCCCAACCGGGTGAACGTGTATCTGGATGACGAATTTGCCTTTGGCCTGGCGGCGTTTACGGCCGTATCCCTACGCATCGGCCAACATCTGACAGAAGCCGACATAGATAAACTTAAAGTCGCCGATTCGCAGGAAACTGCCAAACAAGCCGCCATCCGTTTCATCGAATATCGGCCCCGCAGCACGGCCGAAGTGCGGCGCAGACTGCGGCAAAAAGGGTTCGACGACGACGCCATTGATCACGCCATCGAACGTTTGCAGGCCGTCGCCCTGCTAGACGACCTGGCCTTTGCCCGGTATTGGGTAGACCAGCGGGAAACCTTCAAACCGCGCAGCCAGATGGCCCTGCGTCAGGAATTACAGCAAAAAGGCGTCAACCGTGACATTATTGACGAAGCCATTGCCCCGGTTGACGATATGGCATCGGCCCGCCGCCTGGCCCAAAAACAGGCCCCGCGCTGGCACAATTTAGAGGAAGAAGCGTTCCGGGCCAAAATGGCCGGTCATTTACAACGGCGCGGCTTCCCTTATGGCATTATCAAACAAGTAACGGCCGAAACATGGGAAACCATAACAAACCCGGCCGACACGAGCTTAACCTAAAGGAGATTAAAACATGGTATTCATAGGACCCGCCATATTGGGACTGGTCATTGGCGCAATCGTAGGGGTGGGCGCTGCCTATCTCCTGCTAAAACCCAAGACCGAACAAGCCCAACAAGAATTTGAACAAGCCCTGGAAGAAACCCGCAAAACAACGGAACGGGAAAGCCAGGCCATTCTGGAAACCACCCGCCAGGAAGCCCAAAAAATTCGGGCCGAAGCGGAGAAAGTGGTAGAAAGAAGATATAAGGATTTAGCCCGCGCTGAGGAACGGGTGGATAAACGCAGCCAAAATCTGGACCAGCAAGCAAAAAAGCTGGAGCAACGCGAACAAAACCTGAATAAAAGGCAAAGCCGGCTGGACAGACAGCAACACCGGCTGACATCCATCGAACAGGAACGCCGGACGCAGTTAGAACAACTCGCTGCCTTAACGACCGAAGAAGCCAAACAACTGCTGTTGGCCGATGTGGAAAAAGAAGCCCGGCAGGATATGGCCCGCGTCATGCGTGAAATTGAAGATGAGGCCAAAGAAAATGCCAATCGCAAAGCCCGCGAGTTGGTAGCTATGGCTATCCAGCGCATCGCCAGTGACCAGGTGGCGGAACTGACAGTTTCCGTTGTGCCCATCCCCAATGAAGAGATGAAGGGGCGCATTATTGGCCGCAGCGGCCGTAACATTCGCGCCTTTGAGCAGGCGGCCGGGGTAGACATTGTGGTGGATGACACGCCGGAAGCCGTATCAGTTTCCAGTTTTGATCCGGTACGCCGGGAAGTGGCCCGGCGGGCATTGGAGAAGTTGATTTCAGACGGCCGTATCCATCCCGCCCGCATCGAAAAGCTCATCAAAGATTCCCGTTCCGAAGTCAACCAGGTTATTAAGGAAGCTGGCGAAGAAGCGGTCTACGAAGCCAACGTTCACGGCCTGCATCCCCAAATTGTCCAAATGCTGGGGCGGCTCAAATACCGCACCTCTTACGGCCAAAATCAACTGTACCATTCCGTCGAAGCCTCCAAAATTGCCGCCGTATTGGCCGCCGAACTAGGGGCCAACATCGAAGTCAGCAAAATGGGCGCCTTACTGCACGACATTGGCAAAGCGATGGATCACGACCAGGAAGGTACCCACGCCCAGCTCGGCGCCGAATTTTGCGCCCGCTTCAAAGTGCCGCCCAACGTCGTCAACGCCATCGCCGCCCACCACCACGAAGTTGATCCCGAATCCGTGGAAGCGATTATTGTGGAAGCGGCCGACGCCATTTCCGGCGCCCGCCCCGGCGCGCGCCGTGAAAGCCTGGAAAACTACATCAAACGGGTGCGCACCCTGGAAGAAATCGCTACCTCCTTCCCCGGTGTAGAAAGCGCCTACGCCTTGCAGGCCGGCCGGGAAATCCGTATCTTGGTCAAGCCGGACAAAATTGACGATCTGGAATCTATGCGCCTCTCCAAAAACATTGCCAAATCCATCGAAGAAACCATGCAATATCCCGGCCAGATTCAAGTGACCGTCATCCGGGAAACCCGCGCTGTCGGTTTTGCCAAATAACGAGATTGGTTCAATCTTAATGAAGGTTCAGAAAATAAACCGGTAATCCACAGATTACACAGATTTAGGGCGTCTACCAGATAAAAATCTGTGTAATCTGTGACATCGGTGGACAAATTTTTATCACCGATTTAATTCTTTAACTTCCATAAAGATTGAACCAATCTGATGAATGCAAAGTGAGGGAGGAAAACAGATGCTTAAAGCCTTGCCACGCACCTTCATTATCTTCAAAATGTACCGGGGCCGGTTAATCTTGTCGCAGGTGCTGCTGCTGATTTCGGCCTTGTGCATGATTGGCGTAGCCACGTTGAACCAAACCTTGATCAACGAGGGCATCATCGCGGAAAACCCGGAAGCCATTATTCGCACCGGCCTGTGGATGGCCGTTCTGGCCGTTCTGGCCGGCGTGACAATGGCCGGCACGGCCGCGCTGGCCGTTTTCTTTGCTCAAGGTGTGGCCTTTGGTCTGCGCAAATACGTCTACGCCAAAGTGCAAG
>JAJRTP010000426.1 GCA_024278255.1 Chloroflexota bacterium
AACCCTGAATGAACCATTCAGGCGTTAACTTTTTAGCTAATAAATTGCAATTGCAGTTCTAAACAGAAGAGAAGCAGCCCTCTAGCCAGGGTGAAAAAAGATAAATTTTGTGCCAAAGTTGGCAAAATCAGAATATAGAACCATTTTAGTGACTCTTGTGCAGAATCATCATAAAAATTTCACTGAGTTTGTATCTGCCCGGAGGCAGGGAAAATATTTTAATCAATCTTGGTGCTAGTCAGGTTACTTGTCAAATGTCTGTTATTAGAAATTGCTTCGCTTAATCAATAAAGCCAATGACGGCCTGGCCGGGAAACGGCCGTAAGATTCAATTGGTATAAAATTTACTCAACCGGTTCTGCCACCGGTAATCCGGCTTCTTGCCGGATTTGTTGATCCAGAAGAACCATTAATTCCGGGTCTTCTGCCAGAAACAGTTTTGCATTTTCGCGTCCCTGGCCTAACAAGGTGTCTCCGTGACGGAAAAAGGCCCCACGTTTTTCAATCAGACCATAATCAACCGCCAAATCCAGGACGCAGCCTGTTTTAGAGATACCTTCATTATACATGATATCAAATTCAGCTTCTGTAAAGGGCGGGGCTACCTTGTTCTTTTTGACCTTCACCCGTGTCCGGTTGCCCACGACGTCGCCCTTGGCCTTGATGGCCTGGATGCGGCGAATATCCAGCCGCACGGACGAGTAGAATTTAAGCGCGTTGCCGCCGCTGGTGACTTCCGGGCTGCCAAACATGACGCCAATCTTGCTGCGCAGTTGGTTGGTGAAGATGACAACAGTGTTGGTTTGCTTGATGGCTCCGGACAATTTGCGCAGCGCCTGGGACATGAGACGGGCTTGTAAACCAACGTGCGTATCCCCCATTTCCCCCTCGATTTCCGCACGAGGCACTAAAGCGGCGACAGAATCAACGACCACCACGTCCATCGTGCCGGACCGGATGAGGGCTTCGGCAATTTCCAGGGCTTGTTCGCCTGTATCCGGTTGGGAGATGTAGAGATTTTCCATGTCTACGCCGCAGCGAATGGCGTAGTTAGGGGCTAAAGCGTGTTCCATGTCTACAAAGGCGCAGATGCCGCCTTCTTTTTGGGCTTCGGCGATGATGTGGTAGCAGAGAGTGGTTTTACCGGACGACTCCGGCCCATAAATCTCGGTGATGCGCCCGCGCGGTATGCCGCCAACACCCAGGGCAATATCCAGGGAAAGTGCCCCTGTAGGAATAGTTTCTACCTGCAAATGGTAGGCATCTCCCAGGCGCATGATGGTGCCTTCCCCGTAGCGTTGGGTAAGGGAAGCGATGGTGTTTTCTAATGTGCGGTCTTTGTTGTTTTTGGTCATTCGTTTTGCCAATTTACGTAGGTCGTTTTGAGATATACCGTTTGTTTTATGTATAGGACTTTAATAATGTAGTGTACAATAGCGTTATGGAATTCGCAAACCAATTTAATGTTCAAGGCAGGGCGGATACGGCCGTGCGGCTGGCAGTTCCCGGTGATGGTGGGCAGATTATGCGGCTGCTGCAAACGGCTCAATTCCAGCACCTGCATGTGGATTGGCATCTACCGGGTGACTGGATTGGAACGCCTGGTTTTGTGGTAAAGACACGGCCGTCTGGCAACCGGGATGAAGTGGAAATTACAGCTTGTCTGGCCGCCGCACCTGATCCGGCTCCGGCGGCCTGGGTGCGAGTAGCGGCTTTGCGTGATGGGGGGGATATTACGACCGTATTGTCCGCTATGTTAGACCCCATCCTGCCCTGGCTGTGCCGGGAAGGGGTGACAGAACTGGGTTGGCTGGCGATTGAAAGCTGGCCCAACCCCTGGCTGCCGGATTTGGGTTTCCGGCTGGCGAATGAGATTGAGATTTATGTGAAGGAGGATACGGCCGTGCCGCCCATTCGCACCATTCCCCATCTACATATCCGCCCTGTGACTGAATCTGATTTGGGGCCATTGGCCGCCCTGGAAGCCAAAGCCTTTGTCCCCTTGTGGCGGCACAGTGCCCGCGCCCTACAGTTAGCCCGCTCCCAGGCAGCCAGCTTCGATGTGGTGGAAGTGGCCGGGGAATTGGTGGGCTTTCAGTTGAGTACCCGCAGCCGCCACGGCGTCCATCTGGCCCGTATGACAATTGATCCAGCCTGGCAGGGGCAGGGGATTGGTTCTGTGCTGCTGACCCATGCTTTGCGCGGCTATTACCGGCGCGGTTTGTACCGGGTGACGCTCAACACGCAAATAGATAACATTCCTTCGCAGCGCCTTTACCGGAAATTTGGCTTTTCCGCCAGCGGCGAGCGTATCCCCATGTGGGTCTTGGATTTGCAGGATCGCTGCTGACCTTAAGAAACTTTTAATGGATGGTGTTTTACAATGGGTGCGTTTGCAGGGTATGGAGGAAAGAAGTATGGGGGCGGGCGTCATATTATCTGGCGGTAAGTTGAGGTATTAGTTTGATGGGAACCCCAACCAGAGTCCTTTATATTGAGGACGATCAGGCTTGCGGACGGCTGGTGCAGCGAGTCTTGCAGCGATCCGGCTATGAGGTCTTGCTGGCCTTTGACGGCACTGAGGGAATGACGCTGGCTCAGAAGACGCAGCCCAATCTCATTTTGATGGATATTAACCTGCCGGAGGTGGACGGCCGTGTTCTTACCACTCAATTACGCAGCACACCCTATTGCAAAGAGACTCCCATCGTCGCCCTGACAGCGATGACCGGGAGTGAACAGCGGAAACTGGCGCTGGCGGCCGGCTGTACCGGTTTCCTTACCAAACCGATCAATGTAGACCGATTCCCCCAACAAATAGATGCTTTTCTCCACGGCGAAAAACAAAAGCTGCCGCCAGTAGAACAGCAACACCATCTGGAACAGTTTACGCAAATGTTGGTGACTGATCTGGAAGAAAAAATCCGCGAACTGGAAGAGGCCAATGCGCACATGGCCGAACTCACCCGGCTCAAAGGCGAATTTCTGCGGATGGCTTCTTTGCAGATGGAACAGCCTATTCTGATTACCGGGCGGCAAATCGGGCAGTTGAAAAAGATTCTGTCTGAAATGGAGGAAGGACAGGCGGGGGTGCAGACGGTGGCGGAGCTGGTGCAGCGTATGGAACGGGGTATGGATCGGATGAAACAAGTGGTGGCGGAGATGCTGCAAACGTCGCAGGTGGTGAGCGGCCTGATGAATTTGCGTTTTATGCCGGTGCGTTTGGGGCAGATTGTGGAGGAAGTGGTAGGCCGGTATGATGCGGTGTGCCAAGAGCGGGTCTTGCATATCTATACGGAAGACCTATCTCGTTTGCCGCTGGTCAATGGCGATTATGCGCAACTGCGCACGGCCGTAGACAATCTCATCGGTAATGCCGTCAAATACACGCCGGACGGCGGCCATATCTACGTTCTGGGTGACGTGACAGGAGATGAAGTCTGTCTGGTGATTCGGGATACGGGTATCGGCGTACCGGCTTCTGAACAGGAATCTATTTTTGAGTTGTTTCACTCTGCCCAAGCAGTAGAACATCATTCAACCAGCAAATATGCGTTTAAGGGGAGCGGGCTGGGGTTGGGTCTGCCGGTGGTCAAGGGGATTGTGGAGGCGCATGACGGCCGTATCTGGGTGGAGTCAGAGGCAGATGGAGCCAATCCGCTGCCCGGCAGCACCTTCGCCATCTGCTTGCCGCGGGCGGATGCGGGGTAACGGGTTCAGGCGAATACGGCCGTGGGCATTTGAATATAGCTGTCCGGCTTCTCGTTGTTTTCCTGGATGGCAAAAAAGCGTCGTTCAATCTTTTTCAAAACGGCCGCGTCGTAATAAATCATGCCGCAGTTAAGACAAACTTCCACAGGCGTGTTGGGCACAAGCAGATATTTTCCTTTGTAACTGTAAAGATATTCAATGCGCCGTTCTTCATACTGGCTGCTGCCGCAAAAATTACATTGTACTTTTCTCGTTTTTCTACTCATCGTTTCTGTTTCCTCGTAATCTGTAGCTGCGGTTACAGGACGTTATGAGAAATATGTGTTGTTTTCAGCGTCGCTGTTGTTGATCACCCGCAAATCTATCAGCCCCTCGCTGCGTACCCCCGGCTCAAACATTACTTGCGATTGTCCTGTTAACGCATCCCATACATCGCCCATTGTGTCGGCCAGAGCAATCGGCCGTTTCAGTTGATTGGCGATGTCCTGCGGCGATAAGTTGTCCAGGGCAATGCGATCCGGATGGTCAAACATGACGCGGGGCAGAACGATCAAATCACCAAAGTCCACCGTTTGCAGATGATTGAGGACGTCCCCCCCCATGAGCAGACCGGCCACGGTGATGGTTTTGCCCAGTTTTTGGTTGACAACTGGTTCTACCGTTACTTCTGCGCCAGTGAGTTGGGTGAATTGTACGGCCGTTTCCCGCAACACTGGTGCAAACAACGTCCCCGTCACCAAAGTGAGAGACTGGTGATTGAAGACTGAATCAGAATCTCTAATCTCCCCTTTTACTCCCTCCCACTCATTCAGAAAATGACGCACCATGCCCAGGCCGTTCTCTTCTAGCTGCTGCCCATCATAGGCGGTCATGGACGGAAGTTCCTGCTTGGCTACCAGATACCATTCGTCGGTCAGGTAGACAAAGCGGCTGCCAAATTCCTGCAAAAAGTGGGCCTGGTATGCTTCCATTTGGGTGATAACAGCACGGGCTTCAGCGGGTGTGTGGGGGCGCAGGCCGTATTTGTGGTGTTTGGTCAGGCCGACGGGGACCACGCTAATGGATTGCACGGCCGGATAAAAAGCAGTCAGGTCGGCGATGGATTGGTCGAGGATACGGCCGTCATTCACCCCCGGCGTCACCACAATTTGCGTATGCACCTCAATGCCCCGCTCTGCCAGCCACTCAAGCTGCGCCAGAATGTCCGGCGCGTCCGGGTTGCGCAGATATTGCCGACGCATCTCCCAATCCGTCACATGCACCGAAACGTACAGCGGGGATAAGCCCATCGTCTCAATACGCCACCAATCATGCTCGTTCAGGTTGGTCAGGGTGACGTAATGGCCGAAAAGGAACGAGTAGCGGTAATCGTCATCCTTTATGTAAAGTGTGCGGCGGAATTTGGGGGCCATTTGCAGGACAAAGCAAAATTCGCACAAATTGTTGCAGCGGCGGATGTCCGTATCAAATGTGGGATGGGTAAATGCCAGGCCGAGGGGCTGATTGTAAGCCCGTTCCGCCTCAAATTGGCGTACTTCCCCGTTGCGGCGAATGGTGAGTGTGAGATGCTCTTCCGCGCCGTAAAACTGCACGTCAATCACGTCTTCCACCGGCGCGCCGTTAATCGCCAGCAGTTCATCCCCCGGCTGCAAGCCAAGCGCCTCAGCTACACTGCCCGGTTCAATGCCGCTAATCTGCCCGCCGCTGAATGTGGTCAGGTCAAGTTCCTGAAAAAGTGTCATTTTTGTCTCGCGGATAAATGGATCACGGGATTACAACGGATTGGGAAAGAAACAGATTGTATGTTTTAAGCCAACACCGTTTACCGATTACCGATAACCGAATACCGTTTACCGGACACCAACCTGCGCCATCGCCACAATTTCAGCCACAATTTCAGCCACGCTGCGTTCTGTCGTGTCCATGATGATAGCGTCGTCGGCGGGGCGGAGGGGGGAATGTTGGCGATTGCTGTCAATTTGGTCGCGGCGGATGACGTCGGCCAGGATGGTGTCGTAGTCGTCGCTGAAGCCTTGTTTTTGCCGATCCAGCCAGCGGCGGCGGGCGCGTTCTTCGGGACTGGCGGTGACGTACAGCTTGAGCGGGGCGTCCGGCATGACGACGGTGCCAATGTCCCGCCCCACCATGACGACGTGCCCGCGACGGCCGTATGCCCTTTGCCGCCGCACCAATTCTTCCCGCACGCCCTTGTAACTAGCTACCTGGGACACGTTGGCATCCACTTCCGGGAGGCGCAATTCCCAGGTCACGTCACGGCCGTTGAGCAGCGTGGTGTAGTGACGGCCGTCTGCCTCATCCTGGGCCGGTAAGACTTCAATATCTATTTGTTGGGTTAATTGAGTAACGGCCGTTTCATCCGCCACATCAATCCCCGCTTGCAGAGCGGCCAGGGTGACAGCCCGGTACATACAGCCCGTGTCCAGATAGAGATAACCCAATTTCTCGGCAACCAGCCGGGCTACCGTTGATTTACCGGAGGCTGCCGGGCCGTCAATGGCAATGACGTCTATGTTTTTATCCACCAATACACCTTTTACTTTTTAGATTTCTTTTGTTTCTTGTATCGTTTCTTACCTGTCTGTTTTCTGCCCTTACTGACTGTTTCACGCAAAATTTTGACTTCTGAAGCAGTTAAGTAGCGCCAATCGCCGGAGCGCAGATTGCCCAAAGAGAGCGGGCCGATCTTTTCCCGTACCAGTTGTTTGACGGGATAGCCCAGCATACTGGCGATGCGCCGGATTTGCCGCTTGCGCCCTTCGCGCATAACAATTTCCAGCAGGGTGAAGTTCTGGTCTTGCTGCAGGATGGTAATTTGGGCCGGGGCGGTTTTACGGCCGTCCAGGTACACCCCATTACGCCATCTTTCCAGCGACTCCCGATCCAGACGGCCGTCCAGCGTCACCCGGTACATCTTTTTGTGCCCGTAGCGGGGATGGGTCAGTTTGTGGGCCAGATCGCCGTCATTGGTCATCAGGATCAGCCCTTCGCTCTGTTTGTCCAGCCGCCCCACCGGGTACAGCCGGCCAGGCAGAGGAATCAAGTCGCGTACCGTCTTCCGTCCCACGCCCAATTCATCTTCCGTAGAGGAAAGGACGCCCTTCGGTTTGTTCAAGGCGATGTAGACCAGCTTCTGCGCTTGCGGATTAAGCGGGGTGCCCCGCACCACAATCTTGTCTACGGCCGGGTCAGCCTTATCGCCTAGTTTGGCAGTACGGCCGTTCACCTTCACCTGCCCCGCTTCAATCATCTTTTCACACTCCCGGCGGGAAGCAATGCCGGCGTGGGCCATGATTTTTTGTAATCGTTCAGTGGTCATAAGGTTATGGTGTCTTCTTCCGTTTCCAGTTCCGGCAGTTCTTCCAGCATCGTCAGGCCAAAATGCTGCAAAAATTCCGGGGTGGTGGCGTACAGGATGGGGCGGCCGGGCGTTTCCATACGGCCTACTTCTTCGATCAAGCCCACACTGAGCAGGCGGCGCAGCGCCCCATCCGAATTGACGCCGCGAATTTGATCTACCTGGGGCCGGGTGATGGGCTGCATGTAGCCGATAATTGCCAGCACTTCTAAAGCGGCCTGACTGAGCCGGGTGGTCATTTCCAATCCCAGAAAACGCTCGATGACTTGGCTGGCGGCAGGAGCGGTGGTCAACTGCACTTCATTGCCGCTCCATTGCAGGCGCAGCCCTCTGGTCTGGTAATCGGCTTCCAGGGTTTTGAGGGCGTTGCGGATAACGGCCGTACTTACCTCCAGCGCCTTAGCCAGCCGGGAAAGGGGAACCGGCCCGCTGGCAACAAACAAGGCGCTTTCCACCAGAGCGGCGATGCTGATTTCCCCTGCACTTTGTCCGTTCTCTTTAGCCATATTTACACAAAGAAAACGTAAAACGACCGGATGAGTCTGAACGTTTTACGTTTCGCTACACTCCGTTATAATCCCGATTGGTTTACCACGGATAAACAATGATAAATTTGTAGTGATGCTTGATTATACCCCCAAATAAACAGATAGCGAATGGAGTGAAAATGTCTACAGCCATTGAATATGCTCAAAATCACCGAGAAGATCATCTGAATGAATTGTTTGACTTTTTACGTATCCCCAGCGTCAGCACCCAGCCGGAACATGACGCCGACATCCAGAAAGCAGCCCGCTGGCTGGCGGAGGCCATGCAGGCGGCCGGGCTGGAAAACGTGCGGGTTATCCAGGGCGTGGGCCATCCCCTGGTGTATGCGGATTGGCTGCACGCGGAGGGAAAACCAACCGTGCTGATTTACGGCCATTATGACGTGCAGCCGGCCGAACCGTTTGAATTGTGGGAATCGCCTCCTTTTGAGCCGACGGTGCGGGATGATTTTGTCTATGCCCGCGGTTCCTCGGATGATAAGGGGCAGGTGTACGTTCACGTTAAGGCAGTGGAGGCGCTGCTGAAGAGTAACGGCCGTCTCCCGATTAACGTTAAGTTCATTGTGGAAGGAGAGGAGGAAAGCGGCGGGGCCAGCCTGAGCGCCTTTCTGCCGGAAAATAAGACGTTGCTGGCGGCTGACGTGGCTCTCATTTCTGACACGGGGATGCCGTCGCCGGAGCAACCGGCGCTGGTGTACGGCTTGCGCGGCATGTGCTATGTGCTGCTGGACATTACCGGGCCGCGGCGGGATTTGCATTCCGGCAGTTTTGGTGGCGGAGCGAACAATCCGCTCAATGTGCTGGGCCACATGATTGCCAGGCTGAAGGATGAAGAGGGGCACATTTTGATACCGGGGTTTTATGATAGGGTACGGCCGTTAACCGCCGAAGAGCGGGAGATGCTGGCCCAATTCCCCTTTGACGAGCAGGCCTGGCTGGAAGAGACCGGCGTCCCCGAAGCGTGGGGCGAACCGGAATACAGCCTGATCGAGCGGCTGGGGGCGCGGCCGACGCTGGACGTGCATGGCATCATCGGCGGCTATACCGGCCCCGGCGGCAAGACCGTTCTGCCCGCCAAAGTTCACGCCAAACTGTCCATGCGCCTGGTTCCCGATCAAGACCCGGCGGAAATCGGCCGTCTCTTCACCCAATACGTGGAAGCCATCACGCCACCCTCCGTGCGCGTCAACATTGAAATTACCGGCGCAGCCCCGGCCAGCATTTCTGATTGGAAGATGCCGGCGATGCAAGCGGCCGTATCCGCCCTGGAGCAAACCTTTGGCAAGAAGCCGGTTTTCATGCGCGAAGGCGGTTCCATTCCGGTGGTGGGTGAATTTAAGGATATTTTGGGGCTGGAGACGGTGTTAATGGGCTTTGGTCTGCCCGGCGACCAGATTCACGCGCCCAATGAGCGATATTATTTGCCTAATTTCTATCGGGGCATTGAGTCGAGTATCCGCTTTTTTGAGGGGTACGGCCGTTAACGGAACACTTCTTTAACCCGTCCCACAGCGCCGCTTTCCAGGCGGACTTTGATGCCGTGCGGGTGCGTAGACGACTTGGTCAGAATATCTTTGACGATGCCCTCTGTGCGCTTGCCGCTGCGCTGATCTTGCTTTAAGACGATAGAGACGTGTGAACCCGGTTTGATATTGCTTCGTTTGGCACCATCCATAGAGTATATTCTACAGCATTTACTGAATAATTAACCGCAAAGGACGCGAAGGGTGCAAAGAAAACAAAAACTTTGCGATCTTGGCGTCCTTTACGGTAAGAAATGCCTTGTGTAAACGCCCTTCTTTAACCAAAAACGTACTTGTACACCTTGCGGGTTTGGGCGATGCGGGCCAGCCGCTCCATGGTGAACATGGGGATGCCCAGGGCGATGATGAAGAATAGGGGGTAGACGATGATGGGGTACGCGCCCAAACCGGGAATGTAAGTTTGAATGAGGCCCACTGCCAGAGTTAGAACAATCAGATGGGAGAGGTAGACGCCGTAGGAGCGTTTGCCCACTTTCTCGAATTGTTTGAGCAGGGGGATGGATTTCCGGTTGATGACGGGCAGGACGAACATGAAGGCGACGGGAAGGATGTATTGCAGCCAAGGGGCGTCCAGCAGGCCAAAGATGTTGTCCAGGACGGCCAGTGAGAATAAGGCAATGACTATCCCTGCGGCCACCCATTTGAAGCGGAGGAGATACGGCCGTAACCTCTTATTGTGCAAACTAAACACCAGCCCCATCGGGAAAAAGATGGCCCAATCCGCCATCGTGTTAAACAAAACCGGCGGAATGAGGAAGCGCGTCCAGCCCGGCGGGGTGAAGCTGCCCAGCCATTCCGGGTTTTGCATGAAAATCAAAAATAGCTGATACAAGCCAATTGCCAACAGCAAAACCAGCCCGTGCCGCCGGCCAATCTTCACCAAAAGCGGGGACAAAATGTAGTAAAAGATGATAAGGGGAACGAAATGGTAAGGGAAGCCTACCAGTAAGTTCTTGACATAACCCGGCCCGGAATATCGTTCTGCCAATACGAAGAAGATCACCACGTAATAAACCAGCGACCAGAACAAATACGGCCACAAAATTCGGCTTACGCTGTGCTGGATGAACCTGAGTGGGTGAGTTGATTTGCCCCGCGCCGCATAGGCCACGAATGCCCCGGAAATAAACAAGAATATGGGCACGGCAAACACCCCTAACATCTGCAAAACAGTCAGAATGTCGCGC
>JAJRTP010000427.1 GCA_024278255.1 Chloroflexota bacterium
CCCATGAACTGCGCACACCGTTGACCATTATCAAGCTGTACACTCACCTGGTTGAGCAGTCGGGTAATGGGCAGATGAGTGAGCAGCAGCGCCAGTTTATCCGGACGATTAGTAAGGAGAGCGATCAACTGGAGCATCAGATTAACCAGTTGATTAACCTGTCTGAAATCCAGGCGGGGACTATTTATATGGAACGGCAGCGGGTTGATCTGGCGGCGCTGCTGGGTGAGTTGGGGGCTAAGTGGCTGCCTCGTTACGAGGCTAAAGGGGTGTCGCTGTCTGTTGATTTGCCCCAGTTGGAAATGTGGGTGGAGGCGGATATTGAGAGTGTGGAATGGGCGGTGGACAATCTGGTCAGTAATGCCTTGAATTATACGCCGCAGGGAGGGCAGGTGGCGTTGTCGGTGACGGCCGTAGACGACACCGTGTGTGTGGCCGTTCAGGATAGCGGCATTGGCATTTCATCTACCGATCAGCCCCACTTATTTGAGCGTTTTTTCCGGGCCAATAATGAGATTAATATGACGGCACGAGGCATGGGGCTGGGTTTGTATATCACTCGCACGATTATAGAAATGCACGAAGGAGAAGTTTCTGTGGTCAGTAAAGTGGACGAGGGTAGCATGTTTACTATTTGTCTGCCCCGCATGGGATAAAGTTTTATGCAGCCACCGGATAAACAAATGGCGTTTCAATCCAGATTGTGGTCGAGCCGGCGCCGGTTTTATGTGACGCTGCTTCTGGCTTTGCTGGTGACGTTTGTTTTTATTTTTGGGGCGGCCTGGCTGGCGCTACCTAAGAATGCCACAGGTGTATTAAAGACAAGTATACGGGCCAGAAATTCAGCCAATTATGGCGGGGATGATGTGCTGCGTTTCGCGCCGCTGGATGCTGAAGTTGTGATTCGGCTGGCGGCGACGGATGAAGCAAACCTGGCCGTGACGCGCTCTCTGCCGGCCCGGACGCCTTCGGCAGTTATTCCTTTTCCGCCGACGGTGACGCCATCGGCTACGGCCGTACCGCCCACAGCCACACGCCCATTACCTACCGTTACACCAACGACGGCCGTAACCGACACGCCAACGTCATCCCCCACGGCCGTACCCACCCGGCCTAATCCGACCAAGACAGCTACGGCCGTGCCGCCAACCCCCACGCCGCCACCGCCGCCGACCGCAGCCCCCCGGCCCACAAACACACCGCTGCCGCCGACAGTACCCCCTACCCGGCAGCCCCCCACCCGTGTACCGCCGACACCGACCCCCCCACCGCCACCTGGTGGTTAATTTACCTTAGGCTCTTCTGGGGTATCTGTAGATTTCTCTGACGATCTTGGCGGTATTTTCACCAGCATTTGCTGCTTTCCGCCCGCTACAGAAATAACCGTTTTGACATCAATATCTCTGGATAGAAGGTCAAAATCCTGAAGCGTCCAGATGGTGGTGATGCGGTCACTCAGATTTGGCCACTGATCTTTAGCCCAAAGATAACGACGCCGGCTGAACTGCCATATCTCCTCCGGCTGGTTCTGCGGCTTAAATTCCTGGAATTCCTGCCAGATAACATCGTGTTCAGTCATGGGGAAAAGGATGTCGAGCATAGCTCGCTGCACGATAGAAGCATCCCGTCCCCGTTCTGCATCAACCCAATTGATATAATAATTATTGATGAACGTAAAGATGCCGAAATGGGAATAAGACTCGACTACTCTGAGGATTTCATCTCCTTCACTATAAGCTTCCTGGTAAGTTTGTTCCAGTTCCACACTGGGTTCCTCAGTTCTTTCATGGTGGTTACTAGCGTGCCTGTGGAACAATGAGAGGTCTACATTAAATAAATAGCTGACCAGCGTTTCCACCCGTTCCGGGCCAACGTTAAATTTGGCAAAAGCACCTTCCTTAATCATGTCTTCCACGACATCGGCGACACCCCGCTGCCGGGCCTGGTCGTGCGCCCGCTGGATGCCGGATTGGTAGACAGGTTTATACAAACCGGGCGAAGTGTATACTACTCTTTCCAGTTTGCGTTCGTCTCGCTTAAAGCCGCCCCGGGCATAAAAAATCTGGAAAAGGGTGATGACGATGCCAAAGGCAATAATAACAGGTAAAGCATTAGTTTTTTGAGTGACCAGAACAGCCATCATAAAGTAACTGGCAACCATACCCCGCAAACCGGCAAATTTAAGCGATTTAGCCTCGCCTGAACCGGGTTCTATGCCGCGCTGCTGCATGGCGCTGGAGCGCACAAAAAATACAGTGGTACTGGTGATGACAAAGGCGCTGACAAAACCAAAAGCATAATACGCTTCTACTACCACGACTTCCCGAATAATGGGAATAAGTATGGCGGAAACACCCCAGATAACGGCAATGCCAATGCGATCATCGGAAAACATACCAGGCAGCCGGCCCAATCGGGCCGCATTTGCGGCTACGGCGGCGCCGCCTATATAACCGCCTCCCTGAGCCAGCAGCAGGATAATGGCTAACAACGTGCCAGATATAACCAGAAAAACAGCGCCCGGTGTATCCAGAATGGCCTGATTCAGGGCGCGGGACAGAGCAATGTCCTGAGAAACTGTTTCCACGTATTCTTCGCGGCTCAACTCGGCCAGATCATCTGGCGGCGGCTCTTCCTGGCCTAACAATTCTTCTTCAGCCCGTTTTGCCGGTTGCAGCGTATAAAGTTCTTCAGCCGCCACGATATCTTCATCGGTAATAACTACGTCTCTGGGGTTAATGCCTTCTCCCAAAACCTGGGCGGCAATAATTTCGTATTCGATGAGCAGGGTGCTGTACCCTTCCGTGGCTGGAATATCCCACTGTTTGGCCCCAAAAAGTTGTATCATGCCGGTACCGATGAGGAAAACGGCCGCTAACGTCAACGCTGTATTGATAACTTTCCATTTGGGACGGGCGGCGTGCTTACCGCTGGCGGGAATGACTTCATAGCCGGAAAAGCCCAGCATGGCGCTGGACATGGAACGGAAGAAAAATTGGAAGATGACCACTGTGCCTAAGGCAGACAGGCTTTCCTGTGCCCGGACAACATTTTCTACCACGCCGGTTATCTCCAGCCGGGTGACAATTCCTTCTGTCAGGAAAGCCCATTGGGGATTACCCGCGGCTGATCCGCCAACGATGGTCAGGGCAACAAGCGTAAAGAGGGTAAATGCCCCGCCGCCGATCAAGAATAGAGGCACCGCTTTTTTAGGTCCCAGGGCTACCAGAACGACCATGATGAAAAAGGCAAATCCTTCCGCCAGAAGGATGCGATAGGGCGCCAGTTCCGGCAGGACGAGCATGGTAACGTCGGATGCGGAAATGGAACTGATGATAATGGTCAGGACAGCATCCAGAAAGAAGAGGCTGGTGCCTACCCAGGAGAGCCAGCGCAGTTTGGGCGGCCCAATGGCTTCTACCAGGGGGCCGCTGCCGCCAGCATTGGGCCGCAGGTAAGCGCCGGCTTTGTAGGCTGGCACAATCCCCAGAAACAGAAGAATAGAGAGGAGGATGAACGCGCCAATGGCGATTTCGTGGTACCCTTCCGCACCGTGGATTGCCAGGAGGGTCTGGTAAGCGGCCACACTAAAAGCATCGGCGGCAATTTCAAAAATCAGGGCTAAAACGCCCAGACCGGTTCCGCCCAGCAGTAATCCTTCCACCATGAGGCGGGGCAGCATTCTGTTTGCTTCTTTACTTTCGGCTGGATTAACGTAACTTTTGAACATTTTTCATCTTCTCACTTTTGCGTCTAAGGCAATAAGAGGCAATACGGACAAATGGATTTCAGGTTGTGGAAAGGGTCAGGTTATTATCAATGGGGTATATATTATCCTACAAGATTCGTTTGCCAAATGAAAAGGGGAAGTGGGGCAAAGTGGCCCAGTGGCCCAGTTTGCCCCACGCTTGATTAGAATGTGCAGATTGACAGTTGACTTTTTCATAATGCTTATGTAGATTGGCTGGCAGACTTTTCGTAAAATTGGTTCGTTCTTTAAGAATGAACCAATTTGAATACAAGGTAGAGGATTTATGAGACACACACACTTTTTTGTTTTGTTGTTGGCTGTTTTATTATTGGCTGTTGCTTGTGGCGAGGCAGATGCACCAACACCGACGCCGTTTCCGGCCACGGCCGTTCCGACTGCACCCAATACGGCCGTTCCCCAACCCACGCAACTCCCGCCAACAGATGTGCCCACGGAAGAACCGGCGGCGACAGATACGGCCGCGCCTACCACCGATACCCCCGAGCCTTCAGACGAATTTACCGG
>JAJRTP010000428.1 GCA_024278255.1 Chloroflexota bacterium
ATGCGGCCGTTATTACTGTAACAGACCCGGAAACGGCGCAGCAAATGTACAATGACGCCCAAAACCTGATGGTGGAAGAGGCGCCTGGGGTGTTCTTCTTTGACACAAAGGCCCCTTATGTCATTCCTGACCACGTAGGCGGCTTTAAGTATAATATGAACTATCCGTTTGCCACCTTCTTCTATGATATGTACAGTCAGTAAGATGTGAAGCAGTGCCAGCTACACCGTTAGGTTAGTTTGATAGTTAAAACCGCTTACGGTGTGACTGGCACTACCCGGCAAACCTCATGCGTAAACTTGAATTTTTCATCCGGCGCGTCAGCGGCGCAGTTTTTGTCCTGATTGGCGTTTCCCTCATTACCTTTGCCCTGGCGCGGGTAGTGCCCAGTAATGCCGCCGCTTTGTACATTGGCCCTCGCGCCCGGCCGGAAGAAATCGCCCGGGTGGAGGAAGAACTGGGGCTGAATGACCCTTTGCCGGTGCAGTACGCGGTTTACATGCGTGATGTGTTGAAGGGTGATTTGGGCACCTCTATTGGCAGCAAACGGCCGGTAACGCAAGAGTTGACAGAGCGGCTGCCGGCCACGTTGGAATTGTTGTTTACGGGTATGTTTATGGCTATTGTGGTGGGGATTCCCTTGGGGGTGATCAGCGCTTACCGGCAGGGACGCGGCTCTGATATTGCGGTGCGGATCATCTCGATTATTGGCGTGTCGGTCCCGGCGTTTGCTCTGGGGCTGCTGTTGCAGTTTATCTTTTTCCGCACGCTGGATTGGCTGCCATTATCCGGACGGATTGATAGTGACATGCGTTTTATCAGTCCGGTGCAGACGATTACCGGGTTTTATTTGATTGACACGGCCGTCACCCAAAATTGGCTCGCATTCAAAGATTCCTTCTGGCACATCCTCCTGCCGACCATCGTCCTGGCAGCTTATCCCCTGTCCCTCATCGCCCGCATGACCCGCAGCACCATGATTGAGGTGCTGACCCAGGATTACATCCGCACAGCGCGGGCTTACGGCATCAAAGAGCGCTTCATTGTTTACGTTTACACCCTGAAAAATGCCATCGGCCCCACCCTGACGGTGATTGGTTTAACCTTTGCCTTTGCCATTACCGGTACCTTTTTTGTAGAAATCATCTTTAACTGGCCGGGACTGGGCCTGTTTACCGTCCGCTCCCTGCTGAATCTGGATTATCCGGCCATTATGGGCATCACCCTCTTTGGCGCATTCATGTACGTCATCATTAACCTGATTGTAGATTTGCTGCAAGCGTGGGTTGATCCCCGTATCCGATTACGTTGATTTTTGTAATTGGGTAATTACGTAATTACCCAATTACCCAATTACCCAATTACCCAATGACCACACTCACACCCGCCACAGACGCCCAGGTGGCAACGATTGAACGCCGGCGTGGTTCGCACGTCTGGCACGTGATCCGGCGTGACCCGCTGGCTATGATGAGCCTGATGATTATTGGCGTCTTCCTGATCATCGCCATCTTTGCCCCGATTCTGGCCCCATACCCGGAGCAGGGTGCGGGCAAGAGTAGCCCCAAGACGCTCTACCTGCCCCCTTCGTTGGAACATCCTTTTGGCACGGACGAGTTGGGCCGGGATGTATTGAGCCGGGTGATGTACGGGGCGCGGCCGGCGTTTATTGTGCCGGTTGTCGTGGTGGTGATTGCGGTAGCTATTGGCGCACCTCTGGGAGCTATAGCCGGTTACAAGGGGGGCTGGATTGACGAGGGAATTATGCGCGTCACGGATTTATTCCTGGCATTTCCCTCGCTGCTGTTAGCAATGGCCATTACGGCCGCTTTGGGGCGCGGTCTGGAAAATGCGGCCATTGCTTTGGTGATTTCCTGGTGGCCCTGGTATACCCGCCTGGTGCGGGGGATTGCGGTGGGGCTGCGGGAACGGCCGTTTGTGGAAGCGGCCCAATCCATCGGCGTGCGGGATTCTGTCATCGTCTTCCGCCACATCCTGCCCAACAGCATCTCCCCCATTTTAGTACAGATCACAGTAGATATGGGTACCGTTATTTTGGTAGCAGGGGGGTTGGCTTTCATCGGTTTAGGCACGCAGCCGCCGGACGCCGATTGGGGCTTGATGATCAGCACGGGGCGCACGGCCGTCCTCAACCAATGGTGGATTTCTATGTTCCCCGCCCTGGCTATCTTCATCCTGATTTTAGCTTTCAACCTGCTCGGCGACGTTCTGCGGGATATTTTGGACCCGAGACAGTATCAGTAACGTATTACGTATTGCGTAAACTTTCTACGCAATAAGCAATACGTGATACGCAATACGCCACACCATGACAGAATCAGTTTTAATTATTGACGACCTCCATATTCAATTTGCTACCCAGCGCGGCGCGCTGCGGGCCGTGAATGGCATCTCCCTGGAGATCATGCCGGGCGAGATTTTTGGCATCGTGGGGGAAACCGGCTGCGGCAAGTCCATTACCGGTCTGTCCGTGATGCAGTTGCTGCCGGAGACGGCTACCGTTACGGGGCGTATTACTTTTAACGGCCTGGATATTTTAAGCCAGTCGGAAGAACAGATGCGCCGCATTCGCGGCCGGGAAATTGCCATGATCTTCCAGGACCCCACCACCTCGCTCAACCCGGTGTTTACCGTAGGGCAGCAGATGGAGCGGGTCATCCGCACCCAGTTGGGGCTGTCTAAAAAGGCGGCCAAAGCCAAAACGGAGGAGATGTTGACGGCCGTGGGTCTGCCCGACGTCACCCGCATCCGCAAGAATTACCCGCACCAGCTATCCGGCGGGATGAAACAGCGGGCCATGATTGCTATGGCCCTCTCCTGCAACCCCAAACTGCTCATTGCCGACGAACCGACGACGGCGCTGGACGTGACCATCCAGGCACAAATTTTGGAACTGCTCAAAGATTTGCGGGATCAGTTCGACATTGCCATCATGTTCATCACCCATAATTTAGGCGTGGTGGCCCAGCTTTGTGACCGGATGGCGGTGCTGTACGCTGGCCGGGTGGCAGAAACAGGCCGCACGGAAACCATTTTCACGGAGCCGCGTCACCCGTATACCAAAGGGCTACTGGCGGCGGTGCCCCGGCCAGGCAGCAAGGGGGCGGATTTAACGGCTATTCCCGGTAACGTACCGGCCAACCCTGGCGAGATTGTAGGTTGCGCTTTTGCCTCGCGCTGCGCGTATGTGATGGAACAGTGTCAGATGGAACGGCCGTCACTCATCCAGATTGACGCCGGTCACCAAAGCGCCTGTTTTCTGGATCAACCGGTGGAGGAGACGGCCGTATGAGTTTTTCGGCAAATGGGGCGGAAGCGGGGAAACGGCCGTTAGTCCGGGTAGAAGACGTTAAAAAGTATTTTCGCTTGTCCGGCGGCTGGCTGGCTGGCAAGAAATACGTCTACGCCGTGGATGGCGTCAGCTTCGACGTGGCCGAAGGAGAAGTGTTTGGCCTTGTCGGCGAATCCGGCTGCGGCAAAACCACGCTCTCTCGCCTCATCCTCAAGCTGATAGACGTAACCGATGGCGTGGTGCAGTTTGAAGGCCAGGATTTGTCTGCCCTGAAAGGGAATGATTTACGCCAACTGCGCCAGCAAATGCAGCTTGTCTTCCAAAATCCCATTGGCTCGCTCAGCCCCCGGCAGCGGGTGCTGGACATCGTAGCCGAACCGCTGAAGACCCACCGCCACATGAGCAAAGAAGAGCGGCGGGCCAACGTCATTGACCTGCTGGAACAAGTAGGTTTGGGCGAGCAGCATCTGGATCGCTTTCCTCACGAAATGTCCGGCGGGCAGTGCCAGCGCGTCGCCATTGCCCGCGCCCTGGCCCTGGAACCGAAACTGCTTATTTTAGACGAACCCACTTCCGCCCTGGATGTCTCCGTTCAGGCGCAAATCTTAAACCTGTTAGATGACATTCGCCGCCGCCTGAACCTCACCTACATCTTCATTTCCCACGATCTCAGCGTGGTGCAGCACATCAGTGACCGTATCGGCGTGATGTACCTGGGGAAACTGGTGGCATTAGGCGACAGCGAGCGAATTTTCAACCATCCCTCCCACCCGTATACGCAAGCATTGTTAGGTTCTTTGCCTCTGCCGGATGTCAGCCACAAGCAGGAATTGGTCGTGCTGGAAGGCAGCGTTCCCAGCCCCACCAATCCGCCGCCAGGTTGCCGGTTTCACACCCGCTGTCCCATCGCCCAGGCGATTTGCCAGGAAAAAGAGCCGGAACTGCGGCAAATTGAGCCGGATCAGTTCGCGGCCTGTCACTTAATATAGAACGTATTGCGTAAGAAAGTTTACGCAATACGCAACACGTTGAGGTATTTATGTCAAGACGATTTGGAATTGCCGGTGTGCAAATGGCAGTTGTTCCCTGGGACGCAGAAGCCACTGTCCACAAAATGAATGACACCATCCATCAACTCAGCCTCAGTTTTCCCTGGGTGAATATGATCATTTTCCATGAACTGGCGGTGCCGGGACTGGTTCAGTTTGCCCCGCCGGAAAACCCGGCCGATTACCGCAAAAGTGCGGCCTCTATCCCCGGCCCCCTGACTGATGCGTTGTGTGCTGCGGCTAAAAAGGCACGCAAATGGGTCATCCCCGGCTCTTTGTATGAATTGGATGGGGACAAACTTTATAACACAGCCATCGTTATCAATCCGCAAGGGGAGATTGTGACCAAATACCGCAAAATGTTTCCCTGGCTGCCTTATGAGGCCGGTACGGAACCGGGCACGGAGTTTTGCATCTTTGACGTACCGGATGTGGGCCGTTTTGGCCTGAGCATTTGCTATGATTCCTGGTTCCCGGAAACGGTGCGCAATCTGGCCTGGATGGGCGCGGAAGTGATTATCCATCCCACCATGACCCCCACCTCTGACCGGGAGCTGGAACTGGTGCTGAATCAGGCGAATGCTATTTTCAACCAGTGCTACTTTATTGATATTAACGGGATTGGCCCCTGGGGCGGCGGCCGTTCCATGATTGTGGACCCGGACGGCCGTATTCTGCAAAAAGCGGGCGAGCGGGAAACCCTGATGACGGAAATCATAGACCTGGACAACGTCAGCAAAACCCGCGAGTATGGCAATTTGGGCCTGTGCCAATTGTGGAAGCAGCTTCGTGACGGCCCGAACGACTTCCCGATTTACAAAAACGGCATTGCCAACGGTAAAATCTACGAAAATCTGGGTCAGTTGAAGTTCCACCACCAATTACAAACGGTTGCGTAACGGCACGGTACAGTTTTGGGCAAACAAAACAACGTCATTTTGCACCATCTTGCTCTGGTTTTGTCTTTTTTGGCTTTTTTGTGCTTTTTGCGTATACTTTAGCTATGACAACAGCACAGTCAACCAAACCCGATCTGCTTGTTCGCGGTAAAACCCTTGCCCAAACTCTGCGCCAGGAAGGGCGCGTTGAGGAGGCTCAGACAGTTGCCGCTCTTCTTGAGGCGGTTAATCCCGTTACGCAGCCGGCTTATTTAACAACGGGCGAAGTTGCTCGTCGTATTGGCGTGTCGCGGCAAACCGTTGTTAACTGGGTCAAAAAAGGTTGGCTGAAAGGGGCGCGTATTGGCGGGCGCATCATGATCCCGCGCGCGGCACTTTCAGATTTTGACGATCTTCTGGCTGTTTTTGACGCTCTGGATGCAGACCGCCCCCCGGCAACCAATGAAGCTGAAAACTCCGGAAAACTAAAAAATCATATTGCAAACGATAAAATGTCTTCCCATTCAGAGTCGGTTAGCTCTGACTGTTCACGCATCTGCTCGACATGGCGATGAATAAGCAGATTTCGAAGTCCTTCTAAAAAGA
>JAJRTP010000429.1 GCA_024278255.1 Chloroflexota bacterium
AGATAGATTTGTGTTACTGAGGATAGTCACTGTTTGTTGGATTTTCCTCAACATTACAATAGAATTCCATTTGCATTTTGTCTACCGCAAGTTATTGAGAAGATACTAAATCTCTTTGAAAGCGACGAAGCGGCCCCAGCAGGAGGCCAGTTCCATCCCTTTTTGGATGAAGGCGGCGATGAAGTAACGGCCGTTTTCCGCCCGCGCTATATCCATCCCCAGATTTTCCGCATGGACAATCCCCTTGGGGAACAAATTCAGGTGCATATCCTGATAATACTTGTCCAGCGGATACATCTCATCCCAATCCTTGCCAAATTGATCAATCAACTTCTGGTTGGCCTCCTCAAACGTCTTGGGATGCCAGAGGCGTTGAATCGTGTTCATGGGATGTTCCATGGCCACACAATCAATCGCCAGCCATTTAATCTGCCGCCGCACACACCACGCAGCAAAATCCGGCGACGGCCCCGGATGCTTGATCATATAGCGAAACTCGTCCGAATCCGGGCTGTTCCAGCCGTATTGGTACCAGCCCGTCTTCACAATAAGGATATCGCCGTCCTGCACATCCACCACACTCTCAATCATCTCCGGCGTGTAAACGCTGGAGTTGCTAACCAGGCCGGAAATATCAGCCACCACGCCCGGCCCAGACCAATGCTCAAACGGCATCTCGCCAATGGTACGGCCGCCAGCGTGAAAATGTCTCTCCCCATCCATGTGTGAAGCCAGATGGAAACTGGCCCGGCAGTGGGCATTATTCCGCCCCAGGCCGAAATACTGGCCGCCGACCCGTTTGGTGTACTTAACGCTCAACGGCTCATAATTAGCCCACTGCGGCGTCTGGACGCTGAACGGCAGCGTCATATCCAGCATTTCCACGCTGTCCATGAACTCGAAAAACGCCGATTCATCCATCCCGTCCGGGGGCTGGATGGCCGCCACCCGCGCCCAGGCCGATTCCACTTCCATAAAGGGGATGGGTTGGATGGTGATCCAGGCGCGCTGGTTGCTCAACTCGTCAATCTGCCCGCCCAGTGATTCCGCCAGCAGCAGCCCCGCTTTGGGCATGATGATGTGAGACAGTTCATGATACCATTCCGGCGGGAACATCTCGTCCCAACTTTTGCCGTAGGTCTCTAGCAATTTGGCTTCCGCTTTTTCAAATTCGCGGGCGTGCATTGTGCGCAGATTGGTGTTCATCGGATGTTCCGCACTGCCGCAGTCCACGCCAATGAGCTTCAACTTCATATCCAGCGCCCACTGGAAAAACTCCGGCGAGGGGCCGGGATGGCGCAGGTAATAGCCAAACTCCTTGTTCTCAATCCCGCCCTGCGCCTGCTCATTGTACACGTCCGGCTGATCCCAACCGTATTTGTGGTAGCCGGTATTGATGATGAGGATGTCCCCTTCCCGCACCTCCACCCGCTCCGTAATCATCTCCGGTGTGTACAGGCTGTAATCAGATACGGCGTCGGAGATGTCCACAACGACGCCGGGGCCGCTGAGATCAGTCAAGGGAATGTCGCTGATGGCCCGGCTTCCAGAGTGAAAGGCGCGGGGGCCGACGAGATGGGTGCCGGTATTGTTGCTCCATTCGATGAGTTGGCCATTAGCCCCCTGCCCACCGCCCCAGGAACCGGTCAGCCGCTTGAAGAAGTGGACTTGCAAGGGCATCTCGCCGGGCCAGGGCGGGGTGAAGATGCTCAATGCCTGGGTCAGATCGTACCATTTGGCGTTAACTAAAGTCTTGATTAACTCTTCGCGATTCATGCTGCACCTCTTTTGGTAATTGAGTAACTGGGTAATTAGGTAATTTTTTGTGGCATAATTATGCGAGATTTGCAGTGGAATGCAACAGAATAGGAAATGCCCGGTTTCACTATTTTGCCCTGATCTTTTCTTGAAAAATCAGTTTCCTGTTCACAGATAAATTATCTTTCCCACTGTGATATTTGCCAAACAATTCCTGCCCCAGTTCCCATGAAGAAGTTTGGCCGGTTTTTCCAACAAATTCCACAATACTCCTGCGGACAAGTTCCGACTTGCTGATGCCCATTTGCCAGGCAAGCCAGCTGACGGTTTGTTCCAATTGCGGATCAAGTCTGATAACAATCTCACTGTTCTCCATTTATTTCTTTCCCAATTTGTTGTATCCCCACAATTACAATAACTTCGCCTCCACATTGTAATACAACCTGTTTGCCCGTCAATTTTGTTGAAAGACGGCCGTAATCCCTGTAAGATACTCTCATGCTATACGTAGACAACCAAAATATAACCGATCCCCGCATTAACCTGGCGATTGAAGAACACCTCCTGCGCAACGTCACCGTGAACGAGCCGATTTTGCTGTTTTACATCAACGAACCGGCCGTCATCGTGGGACGCAACCAGAATACGATTGCCGAAATTGACCCGGATTTTGTGGAGGCCAACGATATTCACGTGGTGCGGCGGCTGTCCGGCGGCGGAGCTGTGTATCACGATCTGGGTAATCTGAATTTCAGTTTTGTGACCAACGGCCGTGACGCCCTGCACGACTTCGCCAAATTTACCGATCCGGTCATTACCGTCCTGCAAGAACTAGGGGTAGACGCCGAACTGCGCGGTAAAAGCGACATCTTCGCCAACGGCA
>JAJRTP010000007.1 GCA_024278255.1 Chloroflexota bacterium
GATTTCTCTACGGCAAGGCAGATCACATGACGCCGGTGACGGAGTATAAGTTTAAGAAGTTAGCAGACACCGGCGTTCCGGTGGAAAAAATGACGGTGGTGACCAATGGTGTGGATTTGGATTATGTGGCCACGGCCGTAACAACTGACATGCGCGCCGAATTGGGTCTGGAACACAAATTTATCATTCTGTACGCCGGGCTGCTGGGTATTGCCCAGGGGGTAGACATTGCTATTCGCGCTGCTGACCGCCTGCGCGAGGAAAAAGAAATTCATTTTGTCATTGTGGGTGATGGGGTGAAGCAGACTGAATTGCGAGAGCAGGCGCAGGCGTTGAGTTTAACCAACGTGACCATGCTGCCCCGTCAACCCAGAGAAAAAATCCCCTCGTTTTTAACAATGGCAGATGTGTGTCTGGTGCCGTTGGTAAGCAAGCAGATCAACGACGCCGTGCCTTCCAAGCTGTTGGAGGCGTGGGCTTACGGCCGTCCCGTTATCTTAGCGGCCGGGGGCGAATCGGCCGATATTGTGCGCCAGTGTCAGGGCGGGCTGGTTATTGATCCGGGTGATGACGATCAATTGGCGGAGGCGGTTTTGGCGATGCAGGCTGATCCGCTCCAGTTAGCTCAGTATGCCCAAAACGGCCACGATTTAGTCTGCCGCTGTTACGACCGCCGCGTTTTGGCCCAGCAAATGGCCCGGGTTTTGCAAGACGTGAGTACGTGATGGAATCGCTGCGAGGTATTTGGCTGACAGGCCGGCGGGCGGGGGTACGGCGGATGCTGTTTCGGGTGCGGCGGCGGGCGCAACTGCGGCTGCTCAATCCATATTTGGCAGACTCTTTGTATATGGTGGAGGTTAACGGCCGTACCCCGTCTACCTTAAAACCACAGCCAGAGGTACGGGAACAACTGACCTACTTGGCTCACCTGCGCCAGCGAAGCCATCTGGACGCTGCCTGGGATGTGACGGCCGAAACGATTACGCTGCTCAATCAGGCCGCTGCTCCTTTACAGCCGCCGGTTGCTTGGCCGGTGCGGCCCATTGCAGACCCGCTCTGGTCATTCCAACTGCACGGTTGGGAATGGGCCTGGCCTAAATTGATTGATCCGGAGGCGCAGACGGCCGTTCTTGATTTGTGGCAGGATTGGCTGGCGCAGGTTCCCTTTGGGCAGACACTGGCCTGGGAACCGTACCCGGCATCGCGGCGGCTGGTTGTGTGGGCGGCGGCCTGCCATTTGCTGCCGGTGGATGAGGCGCTGGTAACGGCCGTAGCCCGCCATGCTGCCTATCTGGCCTATCATTTGGAGCGGGATTTGGACAATAACCACCTCATTGCCAATGCCAAAGCGTTGGCCTGGGCCGGTTTGCTGCTGCCTCATCTGCCTCAGGCGGCCGTCTGGCGGGAGATGGGTTTGGCCTGGCTCTGGCGCAGCTTGCAGGCCCAGGTCAGGCCGGATGGCGGGCACGTGGAAAATTCCACCAGCTACCATCTGTCGGTCTGGCTGGATGGGCTGGAGACAGTGCTGCTATGTCAGACGATTGGTGCGCCGGTTCCCCCGGAAATAACTGATTTGCTGTATCGCATGGGGCTGTATGCGGCAGCCCTGCGCCGGCCGGACGGCCGTTTGCCTTTACTCAATGACAGTATTCAGGACGAACCGCTTCCCCTGACTGCGATTTTGGAGTTGGCGGCGAATGTGTTGGACAAGCCGGAATTTTTAGCGTTGGATGTTCCGGTAAAATCGCAGGCTTTTCCCGATACCGGACAAGTGGTTTTCCGTCTGGGCCAGGGGGAGACGTATTTGTTGTTTGATGCGGGCGACATTGGCCCGGATCACTGCCCCGGCCACGGCCACGCGGACACGCTGGGATTTGAGTTGTGGCATCGGGGCGAACCGCTCATCGTTGATCCGGGGACGTACCAGTATGCGGCGGGGGAATGGCGGGATTATTTTCGAGGTACGGCCGTCCACAGTACCGCCACGGTAGACGAGCAAAATCAGACTGTTTTTACCGGGCCGTTTAGAGTAGGGGATTTGGCGCACGGCCGTTTGTTTTCGTTTGATCTGGCCGGCGATCAGCCGGAAGCAGTGGGAGAGCATGACGGGTACGGCCGTTTGTCTGACCCAGTGAACCACCAGCGCCGTATCCAGGGTCATTCTGCCACAAAACTAACCATCACCGACACTTTTCAAGGTCAGGCGGTTCATCAAATAGCTCTCCATTTCCACCTGGCTTCCACCCAGGTCGAATTGTTAACTGAGAATGAGGCGCTCATCCGGTATTCTGGCGGCACAAAATTAAAATTGCGTGTAGCCAGCGATGTACCCGGCCAATTTATCTTCACGGACGCCTGGATCAGCCAGGAGTGGTACCAAAAAGAACGCAGTACGATTCTCACCTTTCAAGTAGAGGTGCAGTTACCTGTTACTTTAACAACAACGATAGAAATTATGGATTTCAGGAGTCATCAATGAAAAAAGTTTGTGTACTGGGATTAGGTTATATCGGTTTGCCCACGGCCAGCATTCTGGCTACGCACGGCCATCAGGTCATTGGCGTGGATGTGAAGGCGGAGGTGGTAGACCGGCTGCGTAATGGAGATGTGCATATTCAGGAACCTGGTCTGAAGACAATGGTGAAGGCGGGGATTCATTCTGGCAATTTGCTGGTGGCGGACAAACCGGCCGCGGCGGATGCGTTTATTATCACGGTGCCGACGCCGATTGAACCGGATAAGAAGGCGAATCTGGATTATGTGCGGGCGGCGGCGGAAGCGATACGGCCGTATCTGCAAAAAGGTAATCTTGTCGTTCTGGAATCCACCGTACCTCCCGGCACGACGGCTGGTATGTTTGCCGACATTCTCAGCCAATCCGGTCTGGACCCGTACCTCGATTTGCAGGTTGTCCATTCGCCGGAGCGGGTGCTGCCGGGCCGCATTCTGGAAGAACTGGTCAGCAATGATCGGGTCATTGGCGGCCTGACCCCGGAGGCAACGGAAATTGCCCGCGATTTGTACGCCAGCTTTGTTCAGGGCGAGATTTTTTTAACGGAAGCGACGACGGCAGAAATGGTCAAGTTGATGGAAAACACCTTCCGCGACGTGAACATCGCCCTGGCCAATGAATTTGCTTTGATGGGTGAATCGGTAGGGGTGAATGTCTGGGAAGCGATTCAAATGGCTAACCGGCATCCCCGCGTCAACATTCTCAGCCCTGGGCCTGGGGTGGGTGGGCATTGTATTGCTGTTGATCCCTGGTTCCTGGTGCAGGCGGCGCCCGGCCCGGCCCAGCTTATCGCCTCGGCCCGGCGCATGAATGACCGGATGCCGGAGCATGTGGTGGATCAGGTGCGCGCTTTGCTCAGCCATATTTCGCAGCCCAAAATTGCCGCTTTGGGGCTGGCCTACAAGGCGGATGTGGACGACATTCGGGAAAGCCCGTCTCTAACGGTGATTCGCTGGCTGCAAGCGACCGGCTGCCAGGTTGCGGCTTATGATCCGTTTGTCAATCCCGATGCTCTTAACGTGGCTGTGCCTACATTGGAAGACGCCGTGACCGGGGCAGATTGCGTTTTGCTTTTGACCAATCATACTGCTTTCAAGAAGGTAGATGTGCCAGCACTAGGCCATCTGATGCGCACGAAAGTGTTATTTGATACCCGTAATTCTTTGCCTCATACAGAATGGCAGGAAGCTGGTTTCTTTGTCTATGTATTGGGTGATGGGGTGGATAGAAATCTTTCTGCTCCTTCTGCGGTACCTGAGGGGGTTACGGCCGTAGCCCTGGCCTGAATTCCATGAAAACAATACTGACTGTCATCGGAACCCGGCCGGAAGCGGTCAAACTGGCACCCGTTATTCTGGAACTGCAAAAATATCCGGAGCAAATTCAGTCCAGAGTGTGTGTTACCGCCCAGCACCGGGAGATGCTGGATCAGGTGCTGCAACTTTTTGGCATTGTGCCGGATGTTGACTTGAATTTGATGCGCCCCGGACAGACGCTTTCAGAATTAACCTCGCGGGTGATTACCGGCATGGATGAGGTCTTGCAGGCGGAACGGCCGGATTTGGTACTGGTGCAGGGGGATACGACGACGGTGATGGCGGTGGCGTTGGCCGCTTTTTACCACAAAATCCCGGTGGGGCATGTGGAAGCCGGTCTACGCTCGCATGATCGTTATTCGCCTTTCCCGGAAGAGATTAACCGGCGGCTGGCGGGGGTTCTCAGCACATACCATTTTGCGCCCACGGAGACAGCGCGTCAGGCATTGCTGCGGGAGAATGTGCCAGGTGACCATATTTTTGTCACAGGCAATACGGTGATTGACGCTTTGCACATGATTGTACAGCGACCGGAACCGGCTCAGTTTCGGGAATTGATGGCGCAGATGGGGGGGAACGGCCGTCTGCCTGACGAGTATCGCCTCATCTTGGTCACCGCTCACCGGCGGGAAAACTTTGGAGAACGATTTGAAAGTATCTGTCAGGGCATAAAGTCAGTTATCGAAAGGAATAATGAAATATTTGTGCTGTATCCTGTACACCTGAACCCGAATGTTCAAGAGCCGGTTTTACGTTTGTTAGGAGATGTAGATCGCGTCGTATTAACTGCACCTGTGGAATATGATGTGATGGCTCACTTGATGAATGCGGCTTATCTGGTTTTAACTGATTCCGGGGGCATCCAGGAAGAGGCCCCGTCATTAGGAAAACCGGTTTTGGTGATGCGCACCGAGACGGAACGACTGGAAGCCGTGGAGGCTGGTACAGCTAAATTAGTAGGCCC
>JAJRTP010000030.1 GCA_024278255.1 Chloroflexota bacterium
AGCGCCCCGGCTGCCCGTCCTTCCGGAGACGAACCAATATACTGCACGTGGGCGGCCATCTCTGTTTCATAAATCACCGTTCCGGCGATCATTTCTCCATCGAGAAAGGCGGCAAAAAGCCGGATATTGTGCGGAAAGGCAGCCTGCAAGTGGAGAATTTCCGCCAGCGTGTGCACCGGCTTCACCCGGTGGGCGGCCCACAGGTTGGCGATCAAAATCTGCCAGAAGCAGGCATAGTCATTTGACTCGCCCCAGGCCATGCCCAATCGGCTGGCCTTCTTTACTCCCCATCGATGCCCGGAACGCAGGCGAAGGGGACGGGCCGGGACCACCACCGTGGCGGCATCTCGCCGGTAGAGTACGGCTCCCACCCGAAACAGGGCGTAGGCGTCTTCTTCTGCCGGAAGCCGGTGATAGACGTGCGGTACAGCTTTGTAAAGTATCGTTTTGAAGCCCTGCTCTGCGGCATACCGCAAAAACGCCTCAAAAAGATGCAGCATCAAGGCAGTCTTCATAGCATCGCCGGTGATGAACCCGCCGTATGTTAACCCGCCGTGGCTGATCAGCGTGTCGCCCTGACGGTTGGCGGGGAGCAACGCTATCAGCCGGTCACGCTGATCCCACGCCAGCAGAGAGTGGTCATCAAACCGGTCCCGGTGATAGTCCATATAGTCCCGGTAAAACAGAAACGTACCGTTTTTGCTCCGGCGCACAAAATCATTCCAGATAGATTTGTGAGAGTCAACGTAACGCTCAAAACGCATTGTAACTAATCGGTAGCGAGGACGGCGTAGCCAAAGCCGTCTCTGCCCATATCGTGGCCGTTGTAAAACATGTAGGTTCGGTTGTTGTATGTCAGCAGGGCGGGATAGCACAGGGCTTTTGAGTCCCACCCTGCAGGCGACAGGCCAATCCCCAGCGCGTCATCCCGGCGTGTCCACCGTTTGCCGTCCGGCGAGGCGGCATATCCGGCGATATAATCGCCGGAGACGGCGCCGCGGGTGTAAAACATCGCGTACTGCGCGTCGCAGCGATAAACGCGAGGGCGACCAATCCGGTACTCATCGCCCTGCACATCCACACACAACAAACCTTCGGGCTGAAAATGTATTCCATCCGGAGATTCCTGATATTTGATGTGATAAAAGGGATAAGGCGCGCCGTTTATCCAGCGCCAGCCGTTTCCGGATGCGTACCAGATTTTCCAGACCCCGTCTTCGATCATCACCGAATGGATGGCGCGAATGTAAAGCCCCTCGTCGCTTCTATCCAGAACGGGGGTTTGACTGTATCGCTTAAAGGTGTCTCCGCCGTCGACGCTGATGGCCAGGCCGGTGAAGGCCAGAAACTTGGCTTTTTTGACCAACTGGAAGCCTACGTAATACATGTACAGTTTGCCGTCGTGTTCAATACTATCGCCCAGAATGACGCCATTATCGTCAAACGCGCCGGGCGCGCCGATATCCAGAACCGGCTCTCTGGAAACTCGTTTCACTTCCGAGGGATCATCGGCCTGCAGGTCAACAAAACCGATGCGGCTGACGCCGCTTTCATCCCGAAATCCGGCATACACCCGAATGGTGTCGGGGGGACGCAAAATGGGGGTAGGGGTCAGGGCGGAATGTCTGGCCCAGGAATAACGGCCATTCGGGCCATAAACTAACCCCTGTTTCACCCACTTCATCGAATCACTCCTCCGGCGCCTTGAATGTTTCAAAACTACTGCGGATGGGTCTGGCCGGTTGGCCGACATACACCTGTCCCGGTTTCGTGGATTTGGTGACAACTGCGCCCGAACCAATCACACAATCGGGAGCAATTTTGACAGTATCATTGAGGCAGGAATTAACGCCCAGAAAACAATTTTTGCCGATTTCACAATATCCGGAAATGACCACGTGGGAAGAAATAAAGCAGTTATCTTTGATAACAGAGCGATGTCCCACGTGGTTGCCGCTCCAGAGTACAACATGGTCGCCGATTTTTACGCGATATTGCAATACGTTGTTTTCAAAACTAAAACAGTTTTCACCAATGTCTACGTTTCGCCAGACAAAGGCGTGGGAACTGATATAAGAGACCGAAGAAAACCCTTTCTGCTTTGTCGCCCGGTACAGCCGGGCGCGCACCCGGTTGAGTTGCGTAAAAGTAATCGCCACAAAAACGCCGTAACGGGCCGGGTCGTAGCGATTTTCTAACGTTTCAAAAGGCACAACCGGCAAACCAAACAGAGAATCGCGAGTTAGAAAATCTTTTTCGACACTGAAGGCAACGACCTTGTAGGGTGAATCGTAAGTAAAATACTCGTAAGCAATTTCTGCGAATTCGCCAGCGCCTACAATAACAATTTGTCCTGCTTTTTCAGGAAGGTGTCTTCCGGCGCGCATAATGCCCTATTCTCCTACGAAAATAACCCCCTCCCCACCCACCTGTGCCCTATGGGTATCCTCCGACATCGGGGGAGGGGGCAGGGGGGTGGGGGTAAAAAATATTCATTCTCGTTGCCGTGCCGCAGTGACGGACCGTCACCCTTATTATTAAACCTCGACTCATTATATCATTCTCACCTTTTTAATTCCGTAAACTCAACCTAAACGCCCCGTAAAGGTCGCGTAAAACAAAACGGGCGTGCATTCATCAGCGCGCCCGTTTTGTTTTACAACAGCGTTGATTTAGATTCAGGTTGGGGGGGTGCTCAACTGCAACCCGGCAATACGTCTCGATGCCCCGGCCTTGCCGGGATTCTCGCGCAGGGCCAGATTCAAGCGCAGTACCCCCAGTTCTGTTTCCAATGGTACTACCAACCGGTCAATATCCAGGGTTGAAATACGCGAACCCTTTCCCACGATCAAGGTCGGTATTGAGATGTCGGTTTTGTATCCCAGCTCGGCCAGTTTTGTACAGGCCTGTCCGGTTACTACATTTCCCAATTCACCGATACCGCTCAGGGCCAGTTCGTTGAAATCTGATACCTCCTGGCCCAAGATTCGCGAGATGAAAGCTTTAGCCGTCTCAAAATCTATGCTGATGATGACTACTCCCCATATATCACCCACCAGACTGATCAAAACAGTCACGTCTTCGGTTATATATGCATCTCGATGCAACTCCAGTTGCCCTCGCTCAATCTTCACTCCTACCTCTTGAGTCAGAACTTCACCGGCTGCAACAATGACGGCATTTAATAGTTCCAGACGCATTACGCTCCTCCAGCTTTGGGGTAACCAGCTTCCCGTAACGCCAGATGGATTTGGATTTCTCCCAATTCGGTACGTAAGGGCACCAAAAGGCGGTCAAAGTCCAGCGTGGAAATCAGGGTTCCCCGGCCCTGAATCAAAGTCGGGGTCGAAATTCTGGCTTCATAGCCTGCCTCGGCCAGGCGCTGGCTGGCCTGCCCGGTAATGACGTTACCCAATTCACCGATGCCGCTTTGGGCCAGATCATCGAATTCATCAAACGGTTGATCCAAAATTTTGGAAACTATCCTGATGGCCGTTTCCTCGCTCATACCATACAGGACAACCCC